>JAQBOS010000532.1 GCA_028287925.1 Mucilaginibacter sp.
ATAGTGGCTTTAAAAATAATGATGTGATTTATTTTGTCATTTATAAGGTAATGAAGCACCACTTTTTGTAGCTTATGGTGCACCATTTTCTTAAGGCTGTGCAGGTTTCATCATTTGCGTTGAAACGTGTTGTCGTACTATATCCGCACATTAACTGTATCAAAAGTGAACACGCTGTTTTTTGACCACTCAATTAAACAGCTGAATATAAGTTAATTGTATACTGGCATTGCCTTTGACACTGGTCGGATGACAATTTCAATCCCTCGGCTATGATCAAAAACTATTTCAAAACCGCCTGGCGCAATCTCGCCAATAACAAGTTTTACAGCGCATTGAATATTACCGGGCTTACGGTCGGGCTGACCATAGGTATGCTTATTTTGTTATGGGTCAACGATGAACTCAGTTTTGACGGCTTTAACCGCCAGGCAAAGCAGATCTACCAGGTCAATGCCGTATTGGGTACGGGGCTTAGCAAGGGTGTGTATAGCGTTACACCGGGTTCGGCCGCTTATTACAGCGTGAAAGAGGCGTCCGGCGTGCTGAATGCCGTACGCATAACCAATCAGAATGACTATGCGGTAATCAGCTATAAAGAAAAGAACCTGACCGATAACCGGATGGTGTATACGGAACCCTCGCTGTTCCAGATATTTGATTACCCGCTAGTTGAAGGCAGCGCGCGCAATCCTTTCCCGACGGATCATTCTATAGTGATTACCGCCACGACGGCTAAAAAGTATTTCGGAAATGCCGATCCCATGGGCAAAGTAATGCAGGGCGATCATAAGGAAAATTTTGTGGTGAGCGGGGTGATGAAAGATTTCCCGGAAAACTCCAGCTTACAATGCGATATGCTGTTCTCCGCCGAACTGTTTAAAAAAGCGGTGTACGGCCCGGGACCCGGCCATAGCATCTGGCCCTCATTGGATGATGATTTCGGCAATTACCAATGGCAGACCTACCTGCTGCTTAAACCGGGCACGGCTTTAAAGCCGATCATTGATAAGCTCGTACAGATCAGCATCCACCACAAGCCAAACCAGAAACTGGCCGATATAGGCTCTTACCAGTTGCAGCCTTTAACAGAAACCCATCTGTATGCGCCGGACGGCAGTTCCTCAGCGATGCAAACCGTGAAGATTTTCAGCCTGGT
This sequence comes from Mucilaginibacter sp., assembly GCA_028287925.1. GTDB lineage: Bacteria > Bacteroidota > Bacteroidia > Sphingobacteriales > Sphingobacteriaceae > Mucilaginibacter. Next base: position 1,160 of record JAQBOS010000532.1, read on the forward strand.
CGCGCTGCTCATCCTGCTGATCGCTTCGATCAATTATGTCAACCTGTCTACTGCACGGGCGATGCTTCGCGCCAAGGAGGTGAGTGTGCGTAAGATCATTGGTGCCGCGCGGAAACAGCTGATCGCACAGTTTGTAGTCGAAACGCTGTTGTTTTTCGTAATCGCGCTAAGTTTTGCTTTGGCTGCGATCACTTTGCTCATGCCATTTTATAATAACCTGGCGGGTAAACAGATGTATTTTGATGTACTGTCCGGCAGTTTATGGAAAGTCATCGGTTTAACGGCCCTGGCTACGCTGGTAGCTTCCAGCATTTATCCGGCGCTGCTCTTATCCTCTTTTAAGCCGATCAATGCTTTAAAGGGCAAAATATCGCTGGGTGTAGGCAATGCGGTTTTCCGGAAAGTATTGGTGGTGGGCCAGTTTGTTTTTTCCATCGGCCTGATCACCGGTACGCTGGTGATTAACCGCCAGCTTGGCTTTATCCGGAATAAAGCGTTGGGTTATGAGAAGGCCAATGTATTTTCCCTGCCTGTGCGCGATATGCAAAATCATTATTCCGCGGTTCGTACTGAACTATTGAAACAGCCAGGCATACTGGACGTGACCAGCGGTAGCCAGAGCATTATAAATATAGAGGGGGCGACACTGGATGTAGACTGGGACGGCAAGGACCCGCGCGGCAGTTATTTCATCCATTCAGCCGGCATAGACCAGAATTTTTTTAGCTTTTTTAAATTGAAGCTGATTGAAGGCAACAGCTTTACCGGCGCCAAAACAGATACCGCCCGCCTGATCCTTAATGAAACAGCGGTGAAGGAGGCGGGCATTCAAAACCCGGTCGGTAAACGCTTCCGTTTTGGCCAGGTGAATGGTACCATCGCCGGCGTGGTCAAAGACTTTCACTTTACTTCCCTGAAGCAAAAAATTCAGCCCTTCGTGTTTTATTACCAACCATCGGGCGGTCGCCTGTTTGTCAAAACCACCGGTAAAAATGCGCATGCGGCTATTAAAGCGGTAGAAGCGGCCTGGAAAACCTATAACCCCGCCTTCCCGATGGATTATGCTTTTATGGACGATACCTACAATAAACTTTACCAATCTGATCAGCGCACCGGGCTGCTGTTTGACCTGTTTGCCGGGATAGCTATCGTGATCTCCTGCCTGGGCTTGTTCGGGCTGGCGGCTTATACCGCCCAGGTGAGAGTTAAGGAAATCGGTATCCGGAAGGTATTGGGTGCTAGCGCGGCTAACATAGCGTTGCTATTTTCCAAAGATTTCCTGACCCTGGTCACACTCGCTATCCTGATCGCCACGCCGGTTTCCTGGTACGCGATGAACCAATGGCTGATGAATTTTGCCTATCGGGCAACGCTCCAGTGGTGGCTGTTCGCAATGGCAGGCTTATCCGCCTTGCTGATCGCGCTGCTGACGATTAGCTTCCAGTCGGTAAAGGCCGCCCTGGCCAACCCCGTGAGGAGTTTGCGTAGTGAGTGAAGCATCTAACCGAACTATAATGATCGTCAATTAATGGCAATATACACGTTGCTTTATGGCTGATTGTGCAGTTTGGTTATTTACTTCCTTATTGACATCGGTTATTTTAGTTATGGTGCATCGATAGCTACAAAAAGTGGTGCATCAATAACTATAAAATCACATATTTTACTATTATTAAAAAAAAAACTCCAATGTACCCCCCCTTTTCCTTCTTTGCGGAGTATTAGTACATAATAAACCATTATAAATTACCTTTTATTAAGTTTTTTGAATTGCCTGGATAATGTATTCATGCATTCTGCAACATTTTAAAAAATCAACCTAAAACAGTTTTATGAAGGACGACAAAAAATATCTTTTGCAATTGCTTGACAAGAAAGAGTTGTCTTTCCCTGAAAAAAGCTGGCTCTTAAACTATATCGAGAACACGGATCAGGATGTATTATTGGAGATCCTTGAAAATCAATTTGCAAATAATTTAAATCATTCGTCTTCAATAACTTCGGAAAGGAGTGTTAAGATCCTGGCCGAAATCCACCAAAAAATACATCTGCCGGAAACGCCATCAAATATTTTCCAATTGTGGATGAAGCGTGTTGCAGTAGCAGCGTGTTTTATCGGCGTAATCTCCATAGGGATCCTTTATTTAACCAGGAAAAACTCAAATAACCTTGCTGCAAATCACCATAAATCTAAAGCATTTACAAATGATGTAAATGCAGGGGGGCAAAAAGCGACACTTACATTAGCAAATGGCGCCAAGATCTTGCTGGATGATGCAAAAAATGGTACGCTATCCAGTCAGGGTAATACCAGGGTGATTAAAACAAACGGAAAGCTAGCCTAC
>JAQBOS010000164.1 GCA_028287925.1 Mucilaginibacter sp.
AGACTGACCCTTCAAGCCCCAAAATATCCAAATACGCATATGGAACTGATTATCATAGCGTGATAAAAGATAAATTAAAGAAGCTACTGGAAATTAAAAATGATAAGATAGTCGAAGTTGGTGGCCGTGCTTTTGTTGACTCCGCCCCGGTACTTGATAAGACCTGGGCAAAAAAAGCGGGCCTGGGCTGGATCGGAAAAAATACAAATCTTATTAATCAAAAAGCAGGATCTTTCTTTTTTTTAGCAGAGCTGATTGTGGATGTTGAGTTGGAATATGACATTGCCCCCACTGCTGACCATTGCGGAACCTGTACAAGGTGTATTGATGCCTGCCCTACCGAGGCTATAGTTGCGCCCTATATTGTTGATGGCAGCCGTTGTATCTCTTATCTAACCATCGAGCTTAAAAAAGAAATCCCGGAGGAATTTAATAATAAAATGGACAACTGGATGTTTGGCTGCGATGTTTGCCAGGACGTGTGCCCCTGGAACAAATTTTCTGTACTGCATACTGAACCTGCCTTTACCCCCCATGCCGACCTGCTTAACCTCAATAAGCAGGATTGGGATGAAATAACCGAAGACGTATTTCAAAAAGTATTTAAAAACTCCGCAGTAAAAAGAACCAAGTTCAGCGGACTTAAACGGAACATATCTTTTTTGGGGAATAGTTAACTAGAGACTGGTTAATTAGAGATTAGGTAAAAAGAAATTTATTGAAAAAAAATATAAAGTCCGGAAATCCCTCTTTCTGACTTTGTCGGCCTTTGGACAAGCCTAATCTCTAATTAACTAATCTCTAGTTTCTAATCTCCAACCTCACCCCTTTTTAAACTTATCGGCAAGCTGTTTCAACATATCATCATTAACCGGAAGCGCAGGGCCTTCATCCTTCTTTTTAAAGGGTTTATTTTCAGGTCTCGGGTGATTAGTGGTTTTTAAATGATCTGGTTTATGGAACTCCCTTTTTACGGGGTTCTCTGCCGGCCTGGCTTCTGCCTGTGTTTCCTGTATTTTTTGAGTTACCTGCTGTTGCTGCGCTTGTTGTTGCTTGGCATAACGCTCTGCATTTTTCTTGGCGTTCCAGCGGGTATAGATCTCTTCCAGCTTACGTTTGGTATATAATGGAAAATCGCCCTGCATCATCCATGAATAATAGCTGGGTTCAATTTTCAGCACATCTTCAACAGGTTTACCCTTATGCTTTCCAAAATTAAAGGTCTCTTCGCCATTTTCATTATAAACCATGCGTCCGGCAAAATCAACCGGTTTGCTCAGGTTAGTAAAGTGGTGTAACGCTTCAACATCATTTACAACCGGTTTTGAGCGGTTCCCTTTTTTGTCTTCCCATTCAACATTTTCATATTTGGCTATCTGGGCAAGCAAAACTTCCATGGTAGCACGGGTATCAGCCTCGGCCGAGTGGGCATTTATTATTTGTTTATCACAATAAAACTGGTAAGCGGCTTTTAATGTACGCTGCTCCATCTGGTGAAATATGTTCTGCACATCCACAAAATGGCGCTTATCCAAATCAAACATAACATTGGCGCGCAAAAACTCCTCCATCAGCATAGGTATATCAAACTTGTTGGAGTTATAGCCGGCAAGATCACTTATATCAATAAATTCAGCTACTTGTGCGGCTATTTCCTTAAAAACAGGCTCATCCTTTATGTGCTCGTCATAAATGCCATGTACCAGCGATGATTCTAACGGAATTGGCATGCCGGGATTTACCCGCCAGGTTTTTACCTCTTCGCTACCATCAGGATGTAATTTGATAACCGATAATTCAACAATACGGTCAACCCCAAGATTTGTTCCGGTTGATTCAATGTCGAAAAAAGCCAGGGGCCGTTTTAAGTTTAATTTCATTTGAAAAAGATATTTTTATAAGTCGGTCCGAAATGCGCATAATAAATATGCAGATTCAAATCCGTTTGCAAAGGTTGCAAAAGTCTTAAAAAGAATCAGTACTATAAATTTTTTAATTTAATTAATTTTAAAGATAAAAGTTTTATTTTGTAGCCACCTAATTATCTTAAATTAAGTACATGAAAAAACCTTTACTTATCTTTTTTTTCTTAATTTTTATCTCCGGGCTGCTATCAGCGCAAGACTTTCCGTACGGAAACATTACAACGGAAGAAATGAATATGAAAAGCTACGGCAAAGATACCTCGGCACATGCTGTAGTATTGCAGGAATTCGGCAAATCAATCATTAATATCGGTAGCGACGACAAGCTTAAGCAGATGTATGAATACCATGTTAAGATAAAAATATTTGACAGTAAAGCTTTTGATAAAGGAACCGTAAAAATACTTCTGTACAGCAATGATAGGAATGATGCTTATGAAGAAGTGTCTGATATTAAGGGTGTAACTTATTATAAGGACGATAACGGGTTTACACAAAAAGTTGAGCTGGAAGACAAAAAGGTTTACCCGGTAAAAGAAAATAAATATTGGGCCAGTCATAAATTTGCAATGCCCGGTTTGCGTAACGGCTGTGTGATTGAATATAAATATCGGGTCGAATCATTTCGATGGTATAAACTCCGATCGTGGGAGTTCCAGGATAATATTCCAAAAATGTATTCAGAATATGAGGTACATATCCCCGGATTTTTCAATTTTAACGCATCATTAAAGGGCTTTTTAAAGTTAACAAAAAACACTTCATCTCTTGAGTCGCAATGCTTTGAAACACATGGAGCAAAGGCTGATTGTTCATTGATCAATTATGGCATGGCAAATATTCCAGCCTTTATTGAGGATGATTATATGACATCGCCAAAAAACTTTCTCTCAACTATAAATTTTGAGCTGGTTGACTGGACAAGCCCCTATGATGGAATAAAGCATAAGGAAACCAAAGAGTGGAGAGACATTGACTATTTACTTAAAAGCGAACCGGAGTTTGGCGGGCAATTAAAAAGAAAAGGATTGCTTAAGGACAAAGTTTTACCCATAATAGCAGGCAAAACCGATGATTTGGCAAAAGCAAAAGCCATTTATGAATATTGGCAAAAATGGTTTAAATGGGATGATTTTTATGGCATTTACAGCGAAAACATTAGTAAGGCTTTAGATACGCATAGTGGCAGCGTTGCTGATATTAATCTTTCACTGGTTACAGCTTTAAACGTTGCAGGGTTAAACGCTGAAACTGTTTTGTTATCCACCCGTGATAATGGCGCGCTGAATACCCTATACCCGGTAATAAGCGATTTTGATTATGTGGTGGCAAAAGTAAATATCGGCGACCATGTTTATATGTTAGATGCTACTGATCCGTTACTTCCTTTTGGAATGCTTCCGTTTAAATGCTTAAACGATAAGGGCCGGGTTTTCAGTTTGGATAAGCCATCCTATTTTATGGATCTGAGTTTGCCGCAACGTGAAAAAAGCAACTATATGCTTGATGTTACCTTACAGGACGACGGTAAATTAAAAGGAACGCTAACAAATTACTCTACAGGTTACGAGGCTTATAAAAGAAGGCGTGCTATTAAAAAATTCAATAGTGTTGACGAGTATATAGAGAACCTGAATGGAAAACTACCCAGGTGGAAGATCATTAAATCAGACATAAAAAATCTTGACAGCCTGGATCTGCCGGTGTCTGAGCAATACGAAGTTGAAATTAATGTTTATAAAAAAATGGAGGAGAGCAATAAGTTAACCTTTAGTCCTTATTATTTAAACAGGATAATTACCAATCCGCTCAAATTAAATGAACGCTCCTATCCTGTTGATATGGGGATGGCTTCTGAAAACAGGTATGTTATAACGCTACATTTGCCGGCGCAATATAGTGTTGAAACACCGCCGCAAGCCACTGCTATATCCATACCAAATGGCGGCGGAAGATATATAGCAAGCTATGAGCCTGGCGACAACTCGTTCAGCTTTTCGTATGTAACACAGTTCAGTAAATCTGTTTATAGTGCAGAAGAGTATCCTTACTTAAAAGAATTTTTTAACAAGATCATCCAATCGCAGAAAACCGAGATGGTTTTCAGGAAAAAATAATGAGGTCATTTATAATAATTTGTTGCTTAAGTGCAATATCCACACTGGCAAAGGCACAGCAAAATTACGATGCAAGCCTGATTCCGAAAGACCTTTTACCTTACGCAAGTTCAGTGATCAGGAATGAAGAAATTACAATTGAGGTCAAAGATCTGGATAACACTGTATATCATGTTAAAAAGGCCATTACCGTTTTAAATAAGAATGGAGATGAAGATGCCCACATTGTTATCTATCATAATAAAAATGATGTAATTAAAAATGTAAAGGGAGTTGTTTATAATGAATTCGGGAAACAAGTGGACAAATTTTCGGAAAGTAAATTTGATGATGTAAGCGTTGGCAGCGGCTCATTATTTGACAGTGAAAGGGCTGAACACTATTTACCTGCTATTACTGAATATCCATACACCATAGCCTATGAATATGAGGAGAAATCAAAGCAGACCTTGAACTTTGATCCATGGATCCCTAACTCAGATCTGGGCATTGCAGTTGAAAAAAGTTCCTTCAATTTTATATGCAGCCCTGATTTTAACATAAAATATAAAGAAAGCAACTTACCTGTTAAGGCAACCATTGGAAAAAATGCCCAGGGATTAAAAACATATTCGTGGCAGGTAAGTAATCTAAAGGCAATTAAATATGAGCCGTTTAGCCCTTATGTGCGAAACTATGCCAGCAGCGTACAAATAGCTCCGGAAAAGTTTGAATATTATGGCTTAAAGGGTTCTTATACTAACTGGAAGGAGTTGGGGAAATGGATTAGTGATAAATTAATGGCAAACCGGCAGGAATTACCTTTTCAAACCATTGAACACGTAAAAGAAATTACTAAAGATATTACAGACCCTAAGCTAAAGGCAAAGAAGATCTATGAATACATGCAAGCTAAAACACATTATATAAGTGTACAGGTTGGCGTTGGCGGCTATCAGCCTTTTTTAGCCTCAGATGTTGATCAGCAAAACTATGGAGATTGTAAGGCGCTGGTTAATTATACTCAGGCATTATTAAAAGCGGCTAATATCGAATCCTATTATTGTATAGTAAAATCCGGTGGCAGACATAATGTAAGCCTGCTTAATGATTTTGCCAGTATGAACCAGGCTGATCACATTATTTTATGTGTGCCTTTTAAAAATGATACTACATGGGCTGATTGTACAAGCCAGACAATACCTTTCGGTTATCTCGGCGATTTTACAGACGATCGTACAGTACTTGCTCTTACCCCCGAAGGTGGTAAATTAATGCACACTCCTAAATATTCGACAACAGCTAATTTACAAAGCCGCAAAGCTGATTTTACAATTAACGCAGAAGGCGGGC
>JAQBOS010000171.1 GCA_028287925.1 Mucilaginibacter sp.
CAGCTTCCTGTCGCGGGTAGGCTCGCCAATGGCATTAAATTTCCACTCGGCATTCTTTTTGTAAAATACACCCATCACCATTGATACATGGCCGGCAAAATCTTTACTGTGACCAATATCATAAGTAGCGTAAACCTCGTTCACCCTTTTTGGCGTACCTTCATAAATGCGGATAGAGGCAAACGGAATGGTGCCAAAATCCTGTCCGCGGAAACTGTTCAGCACAAAGGCTACATAGTTTACGGCTGGATTTAAGCGCGAAAGATCGAGTGTGATCACCTCGTTATCCAGGCCATCATCACCATCCATATCACCGGTAAGGTCATCGCCACTGTGCTGAACAGCGCCATCTTTTGAACGCAGGTTGCCAAAGTAAACCACATCGATCAAATTTTTGGCCTCATCAAATAATGCGCAGCTGGCATCAAGGTCAACCGCTTCTTTTGTTACGCCAAAGCCAAAAAGTCCTTTTTTTTCAATTGCGCCCCAGTTAATGCCTACGCAAACGCTTTGCAGCTTGCTGCCGTTGCTTTTCTCCAGGCTAATGCGCTGCCCTTTTTGAAGATTGATAGCCATAGGTTATTGATATTTGTTTAAATAATCCTGTAAGCCGCCTTTCATGCCTGCGCCAACAGCCTCAAACTTCCAGTTGTTATCTTTTTTGTAGATCCTGCCAAACTCAACGGCAGTTTCAATCGAAAAATCTTCCTCCAGCTCATAATTCAAAAGGTCGGCATTGGTTGCCGTATCAAAGATCCGGATGAAAGAGTTGCGTACCTGGCCAAAGTTTTGCCTGCGGTTCTCGGCCTCATGAATGGTAACCACCACACAGATCTCGGTTGCTTTGGGATCTATCTTTGAAAGATCGATCTTTATTTGTTCGTCGTCGCCATCGCCTTCGCCGGTTAAATTGTCGCCTGTGTGCTCAACCGCGCCATCGGGCGATTTAAGGTTGTTATAAAAAACAAAGTATTCGTCTCCCAGTAATCTTTTATTTTCGCCTAAAACAAAAACAGAAGCATCCAAATCAAATGCGCTGCCTGTTGATGAGCTGTTGGTATCCCATCCTAAGCCAATGGTAAATTTAGGAGCGCCAATGTTTTCGCGCTGCCCTTTTTGCAAATTAATTGCCATGTTTTATTAAATTATTATTGTTCACAAATAGATTTTCGGTAATAAAGTTAAGGTTTTTAGCATAGGCGTCAATAGTGTGATAGCCATTGCCAAGCGCCATATCATAAAGTAAATTAACAAAGCTATTGTCCTGGTTTTCAATAAAGATACAAAAGCATTCAAAATTGTAATTCAATATATACTTTACAATGCGCGTATTGATAATGAAGCTGCCACTTTTGATGATCGGCTCCAAATCAAATATTGTTTTTACCTGGTGATAGTTCAGCAGGTTCTCAATATTAGGGTGGATGCTTTTGTTTACCAGCTCGGCAAAATACAGCATGTAAAGATCATTCTGCAAGCCGTATTCGGTAACCATTTTCATTATCATCCGCTCATGGCTGCCTGTTATTTTAATATCATCTAAAAATATAAGCGTTTTGCCTTCCAAAAACTGTTTATCAATGTGGAATGAATCATTACCAATCAGGCTGATCCTTTCCTGCGCATTCAGCTCGCCGTAATCTTCTTTATAGGTAATGGTACGGTGCACTTTGGTTTCCTGTACTACAGCATATCCGTTTGCAGCCAGCCAGCGGTTAAGCCGGTAAACAAACCATGTTTTCATGGCGAAGGTAGCTGTAGGAATAAAAGAATAGGGGCTTGAGATTACAACTATTTGTTGTTCAATTGGCTCTTTTTCAAGGTGCCGGTTTATAAAGCCATCAGCCAGGCGGGTGCCAAAATGTTTTGCAACCGCATCATCGCCAAATTTAAAACGGCTGTAATCATCGGGATTAAAATCAAACGCCGAAGAATTATTTATGTGATGTAATGAATAAGTTACTTTCATTAATTTTTTAAGCTTGTTATATCCTGGTTGTTTGAATTAATAAGCAGGCTTTTTATACCTGCCGCATTTGCGCCTTCAATATCTGTTACAGGGTTATCGCCTATGTGTATAATGCTATTTAAATTGATTTGTTTTGGATGATTTACCCGATAGATGTTTTGCAGCATCAACTCAAAAAAGGCTGGATTTGGTTTTGACATCCCGGCCTCGTCCGAATAAAGCTGGAAATCAAAATACTGATCTATCTTTAATTCAGCTAATACTTTTTTTAAAGTTATCCCTTTTATAAAGCCGGTGTTGCTTAGTAAGCTAAATGTGCCGCCGCTTTTATTTTTTAGATGATCAAGCACCTCAATTGTTACAGGCGAGTATAACACCGGCAAATAGTTAAAAACCACTGCTTCCATATCAGAGTAAAGCTTTTTAATATCAATGTCTTTGATATTTAGTTGATTATCATTTATTAAGCTGATAACCATCAGGTACATTTCTTCGGCATCAATGTTGCCGCCCGTGTTTTCATTAACCGCATTGCACATTAAATCAACCTGCCTGAAGACTCTGGTAACTTCATCAACACTTTTATTGAAAGGGTTAAAGTCTCGGTGGAAAATTTCTGCCCGTTCGGTCTTAAACCCCGGATTTGATTTGATAAGCGTTAGCCAAAGATCAAAAGAATAATGCTGGTAATACGGCATGGAGCGGGCTGTAAGATGTACTTGCTTTACTTAAATTTTCGATAAAACTTAAGCCTGGTAGCCTCTTAACAATTCTAAAAAATTATCGGTTTGATGCGGATCGCCAATGGCCCTGAACTTCCATGAACCATCCCTGCGGTACACTTCGGCAAAGGTCATTGCGTGCATACCGTTATAGGTAGCATCGCCGGATAGACTAAACTTTGCAATTTCCTTACCTTTATTATCAACAGCTCTTATAAAGGCGTTTTCAACCATGCCGAAATGCTGGTTGTTTTTGCGACCCTGGTAAATGGCTACTATAAAAAGGATCTTATCATATTTTGGATCAAGCGCATCAAGCTTTACAATTATCTGCTCGTCATCACCATCGCCGGCACCTGTGCGGTTATCACCGGTAAGCCAGATATTACCCGATGGATGTTTCATGGAATTAAAATAGATCACATCACCTTCGTACAGGTTTACATTGCTGCCATTTGGCCTTTGTACAGTGCGCCCCATGTTGGCCACCTTACCATTTTTATCAAGCAAAAAAGCAATCGCATCCAAATCATATTCCACCTCTTCGGCGCCACCGCCAAACAGCTTGCCTAAAAAGCCGCCGCTTTGGGTTTGCCTTACATCCCATCCCAAGCCAATAGTAACAGACGATAGGTCATAACTATCGCCATTATCATTTTTACGAAGATCAATAGTTTGACCTTTTACCAGGTTTATAGCCATAATATTTTTTTATTTAATGATCTGTCCTTTAAAATACTTACTCAAAAAGAAAGCAAGGTCCTCTTTATAACCAACGCCCGAAGCTTCAAACTTCCACTGCCCGTTGCGCCTGTATAAACGGCCAAACTCAATGGCTGTTTCAATTGAAAAATCTTCGCCCAGCTCGTACTTGCAAACTTCGTTGCCCGAAAGATCGTCAATTATCCGGATGTATGAATCACGTACCTGGCCAAAGTTTTGCCTCCGGGCCTGCGCCTCGTGAATGGTAACCACGAAAAGTATTTCCTGGATCTTAGAATCAACCTTTGTGAGGTCGATGTTAATGGATTCATCATCGCCGCCATCGCTGTTGCCGCCTGACGGATCATCACCTGTATGGTGAGTAGATTTATCCGGAGAATCTACATTGTTATAAAAAACAAAGAACTCATCTTCCGGAACAAAGCGGTTTGCATCTATCATTATTGCCGACACGTCCAGGTCAAACTCGTATCCTGTACCTTCATTAGGGTTCCAGCCCAAACCCACTGTCATTTTAGATAAGCCGATATCTATTTTTTGTCCTTTTAATAAATTGATAGCCATTGTAGTATTTATAGATCTTTTATTAAACACACGCCTTGTTGTAATTTGACGCAGTTATTTGATTTAAATTGTGAAACTAAGTTACAGTATTTAACAAATACCGGTATAAATAAATTATTGTAATAATTTAATGGCTTTAGCATCAAATGAATGTTGTATTATTTAATATAACCATAAACAGGGGCCGGAATATTTTTAATTTATATATTAGGGCACTTTTGAAATACCCCTATAAAACGGTTTAAATAAATTAATTTATCTATGGACTTATTGCACAAACTTTTAGGGGAAGATATCCGGGCGGGACTGCTGATAATACTTAATTTGATATTGATAGAAAGCCTGCTTTCGGTTGATAATGCCGCTGTTTTGGCAACTATGGTATTAGATCTGCCAAAACACCAGCGTAATAAAGCGCTACGTTATGGTATTATCGGAGCCTATGTATTACGGGGTGTTTGCTTATTTTTAGCTGCCTGGCTGGTGAAGATCTGGTGGTTAAAACCAATAGGAGGTTTTTACCTGCTTTATCTTAGTTTTAACTATTTTAAAGGAAAGATCAACGCTGCCAACAATGGCGGTGAGAGCGAATCGATTGATAAAAGTCAAAATTGGCTTTACCGTTCAACAGTAGGGATGTTTGGGATCTTTTGGTCAACAGTGGCCATTGTTGAGCTGATGGACCTGGCCTTCTCCATTGATAACGTATTTGCCGCGGTAGCCTTTACCGACCACGTGTTTTTAATATATACAGGTGTGTTTATCGGGATCCTGGCCATGCGTTTTGTAGCGCAGGCCTTTGTAAAGCTGATGGAGAAATTTACCTTTTTAGAAACAGTTGCTTTTATAGTGATCGGTGTATTGGGTATTAAACTTTCTGTTTCATTATACACTCATTTTGCTCCGGGAACCCCGGCAGCCGAAATGCTTGAAGGTAAACATGTAGATGTTTTTGTATCGGTATTTACAGTAGCTGTATTTGTTATCCCCGTGCTTACTTCTTTACTATTCAACTTTCCTAAAAGGAATATTATTAAACCTGAGATAGCAGAGGAAGCGGAAGACGTGCTGGATAAAAGCTAAGCGGTTTTACTGCTTTTCATAATAGATCTCGGTTCCGTCTGCAGCAATGGGCGTTGTGCCGAAAAAGGTGAGCTTGTTTTGCTCAATTTTATAAAAGGTTTTTTCGGACACGGTGTCATTATCATAAATTATCCGGTTAACAGGATCGGGACTAGCGGCTATTTTTTCCTGCACTATTTGGTAGGTGCCACCTTTTTGCAGTACGCCTTTAATAAAACGCTTATAGCTGTCATTATTAAAATTTATAATATTACCGTTGCCCGGTTTACCATCATTCATGCTGGAATCGCGGATGCAGAAACAGGTAATGCCACGATACTCCCAGGTGCCATTAAGCGCTATTTTTTGTGCGGTATCATTCTTTTTACAGCTTAGTAAAAAGGTAAGCAGGGCTAACGTTAAAAATTTTTTCACGGCTATTGGTTTATTTAAATACCATTACGGCTATAAATATTAAAACGATACAGCTATATTATTCATGCAGGTTTTTTTGATAGCAAACTATCGGTATGCCATTTATCCCATTGTGAAGGGGTTAATAGTATAACGATTAATAAAATAGCCCGTGGCATTACATGCTGCAGATCCCAGATGGGTTCCATAAGGCCATGTCCGAACGAAACTATCAGCAGATCAATTGCCAGCAGGTAACAGGCGTATTGCCTGAAAAGGCCAACGATGAGCAGAAAGCCGCAAATGAGCTCAACATATGAAGTATAGTAGGCGGTACCCCAAATTAACCATTTTGGCAGAAACGTTTTTTCGAAATCTTTGAAAAACAGGTTGTATACTTTGGGTACGGTGTAGGTAAAGATCTTACCGTAGCCCTGCATCAGGAAAATTACGCCAAGCAATACCCTTGTAAAAAATATGGCGGCAGCGCGTGATGTTTTATCGTTCATCAGATCTGGGAATATGCAGTTGGCACCAGCAGGGTTGAGGTTATTTTATTAACCAGCAAGGCATCGGCATATTCCGGAACTGCGCTTATTTCATGCCATTGAGTGTCCATTACAAAATCTTTCCAGTGCGATTCTTTGTCGGCAACGTCATCAAAAGTGACCATATAAGTAAGATTTGGCCTTAACGGGCCTATGATGGTTTCGCCCCAAAAAACGGGATTAAAGCCAAGGCGTTTAAAAATATCAATCTCGCCTTTATCATTAAACATTTCTATCTTTTTCTTTCCGGCGGCTTCGCTTGCGCTTTGGTATTGGCGCAGCTCAAAAATGCGCGACTTTTTTTCAGGAGCTGTTAACGTTGGGAAATGCGTAAATGCTTTTAAAAGCGAGCTTTCAATGCGCTCATAAGCGGGCTGGGTTGCAGGCGCGTTAAGGTAAGCCGCACCTTTGGCTTTAAACTCAGCGTCCTTGCCCATGCTATCGGTAATGGTGCTAAAATGGGTAAGTCCGTTATAAGCAGTAAGTACGAAAATTTTTGTTTGCCCTGTGGGTTTTAGTTCAGTAAACACCCCTGTGTGTTTCACCCCTAAGCGGTTTAATGCCGGGATAGCGGCATTTTTTAAATAATCCTCTACAAGTTTTTGTTGGGCATCATCTTTCAAATTATAAACCCTTAGCTCATAAAATTCGGTTTCGGCTGTTTTGTTATTCATTATTTCGGCATTACTTAAAGCGGGTAAAACAGTTGCGGCAGCGCCACCAATTATTGTCGACTTTACAAACGAGCGTCTTTTCATAGTTGAGGGTTAAATTTGGATAGCTAATGTAATGATTTGTTTTGACTGGCAATTGCTTCAATACATTGGCGTTAATATCGCTGGTAGATTTTACTCACCTCCAAAGGAGTCCCTTGGAGGTAAGCAAACTATACACCATACATTGCCGCTTACCCAATTTATTATTAATTTAGATGGATGAAATGCCAGGTAGCCACCTAATGACCAATGACACAATGACTAATGACTAAATAAAATGGCCTATAACACCAAACTTGCCGATAGAATAAGAGAAGCCCTTGTATACTTGCCCGATGTGGAAGAAAAAGAAATGTTTCGCGGTGTATGTTTTATGGTGGATGGGAAGATGTGTGTTTGTGTTAGCGGCGATGAAATGATGTGCCGCATTGGGGCAGCTGCAACAGAAAAAGTATTAGAGCAAAACGGCGTTCGCCAAATGATAATGCGGGAAAAAGTGATGAACGATTATGTTTATGTAAGCGAAGAGGCTTTTCACAACCAAAAAGACTTTAACCATTGGATAAAGCTGGCGCTGGATTTTAATCCGAAAGCAAAGGCATCGAAGAAGAAGAAATAGGTTGTAAGGAGGTTGAAGTTGTTGTAAAGGCTGTAAGAGTTGCAACAAAACCTCAAATATACCGATATGCGGGTGCGGATGCTTGGTAATGATTATGCACTCTTAACAGGCGGATTCACCTTATACGGCAACAATTTACCCGAACGTTCCGGCAGGTATTCGCTGGTGATGCAGCATACCAGGGATGGTTGGAAGATCCTGCATGATCATTCGAGCTGAGAAAAACATTCACTAAGTTATGCTGAACTTGTTTCAGCACCCCATACGCTAAGTGCACACCATGCATACGGAAATGTTCTGTGGGGTGCCGAAATAAATTCGGCATGACGGACTGATAAATTACTGTCAACTGCTTACTACAAACTGCAAACTTTCTTCACCTACTCCAATCCCAAATACTCTTTCTGCTTAATTTCAACAAGGCCTGATGTTTGGTCGCGGCGCAGGTAAATACTCACATGGTAAAAGCTACTGTCGAACAGGTAAATGTTATTAGCTTCGTCGGCGCCGTGAAATTTCATTTCGAGGCCGAAGCGTTTGGCCTGGCCTATCATATTTATAATATGCTGCGGATCGGTAGAGGTATAGTTAACCGTGCGCAATAATGAACCATCGTATAATTTGGTATAATCGCCTACCATAATTTTTTCGGTATTGGGTTTGCCTGTTATATTTTTAAAATACTCAAGCTCCCGGCCGTTAACATCTACACTGTAATCTTGTCTGAAAGTGTTTCCCTGCAATAAATTATTATACACCTCGCCATTACTCAAACCGGTAAAATAGATCAGATCACTAAACTTTGTGCTTTGCCCGTACATGCTTAAGCTTGTTAAAAGCATTACCGGCAACAGGAACAGGTATTTTTTCATAACAACAGTAATTGTTTGTTCAATACGTTAATTTTTTGAAAGCACCATAACCTGTGCAATTACCAAATATACTTCATTAATTCAGAATCAAGATGGCAAGAATCAGGAATCAAGATTGAAAAAAGAATAGAAGCTTCAGTATCCTGACTCTTGTATCTTGAATTCTTACCTCTTTCCCCCTACTCTCCCGGATGATAAGTTTTTTCAGCATGCTTAAGCACATCTGCTTTATAAAACAAAACATCCTTAAACTTACCTTCAATATACATGCCAGCCTGGTCTGTGTAGTGTTTTGAAGCAGAATTGAACGATTGACCACCGGTTATAACACTTTTTGCCTTAATACGGGAACCAAATTCCACAGCGGCAATAAAGCTATTGCCCGAATACCCGTATCGTTTTTTAGTATCCATAGTCCGGCTCTGGAACGATGGCAACTGCCCAAATGCCGATGAAACCCCACCAACCGACAGGCTCGGCGCATCATCGTTAAACGTAACTCCATCAGCCGGGCGCTGGTAACGGTTAATATCGCCCCACTTAATTTCCCAGCTGCCATAACGGGCTTTAAGGTTATTTACCGCTTCGGTAAACATCTCCAATTGTTGTTTGGCAGTAAGGGTTTGCATTAAGGTGTTGATACGGTCGGTTTGATAAGTGCCTTCTTCATCCGTTTTTGCCCGTGGCAGGGCACGCATTATTAAGGTTCCCCACTCAACAGCCAACGTGGTAGCTATTGAATTAGCAGCCGAATATTTATCCCATTGCTTCATAATTTGCAGCGGCCCGGCAAGCTTTTGTTTTACCGAATCGGATGCGGCAACATAAGCTTTAAACAGTGGCGGCAGCAATACATCAAAGGCGGCCAGGTAATGGTTATAGCCTTTAGCAATCAGTTCATCAAGCGTAATATGCTTTGCATCGCTCAAAAGTTTAATAGCATTTACCGCCCTGAAGTTTTGCCCGTCGGGCGCCATGTATGCCGGGTATTTATTTTTATCCGGACTGTAATTGCCTGATGAAGCAAACGGTGTTGAGTTACAGTTCTGGATCCATCCGTTCGCCGGGTTGTAAGCATGTACAATTTCATCTACTGTGTGCAGGCCCTGCCATTCGGTTGCAGAGATGCTGCCGTCAACAGGTAAACGCCAGTCAAATGCCGGGTTTCGTTTTGGCATAAAGTTGCCGTACCAAAAAGCAATATTGCCCTGGTCGTCAGCATAAACGGTGTTGTTTGTAGCATTTGAGAGCAGGCCCATCGCCTTTTTATATTCGGTAAAATTATTGGCCTTCGTTATCAGCCATGATTCAAGCAGGGCGTTGTATG
>JAQBOS010000210.1 GCA_028287925.1 Mucilaginibacter sp.
TCCAATCAGGCTCTATTCCGTTTAACCATAACTGACCTAACGCCCTTAATACGGAATAGTACTCGGTAAGTGTTTCATTTTTTTCAAATCCGGCCATAATTGGCGTAGTTTTGATGGAAACCTGCTGGCGTGCAAGTGTTGCCAGCACCGTTCCGGGGCCAACTTCCAGTAAAATACGGCCCTCATCTTCCTGCAAAGTATTTATTGCATTTGCAAAGCGAACGGTTTTGCGCAGGTGATTTGCCCAATATTGCGGGCTTGTTGCTTCGGCCTCACTCATCCAGGTTCCGGTAACGGTTGATACTATAGGTTTTACCGGCGGATATAGCTTTATTGAACGTACAACTTCTTCAAACGGCGCTACAATATCATCCATCATAGCTGAATGGAATGCATGGCTGGTTTGCAGCAAACGGCCGGGAATGTCCTGCTTAGCCAATTCTTCAGAAAATGCTGTTACCAAATCATCCGGTCCGGCTACTACACAAAGCTTATTGCTGTTAATTACCGCGATTGATAAACCCTGAGGTAAAAGCGGTTCTAATTTTTCAGCTTCAAACCTTACAGACAGCATGCTGCCTTTTGCAACCTCGCTAACCATTTTAGCCCTGGTGGATATCAATAACAGTGCATCTTTTAAGCTGAATACACCGGCAAAATGCGCTGCAACAAACTCACCTATGCTATGGCCGGTTAAAATTGCAGGCTGGATTCCCCAGCTCATCCATAGCTTAGCCATGGCATATTCCATAATAAATATGGCCGGTTGGGTGTAAAATGTATTTTTAATTGCCTCTGTTGAAGCTTCGTCAATTACTTTAGGATAGATAATATCAAAGATCTGCGCCTGTGGCGTATCTTTTAATAGCCCAATACATTCATCTACGGCAGCTGCAAAAACAGGCTCATTATCATAAAGCCCTCGCCCCATGTTTACATATTGCGAACCTTGTCCGGGGAACATAAACACCACTTCGGATGCTTTGGAAGTTAAATTTTTTGAGGATGGCGAATCGGCAGGTGCATTTAGTTTGGCCGATAGCTCGTCGGGATCACCCGCAATTATGAACCTGCGCTGGTTAAATTCGGCGCGGGTATTTTGCAGGGTATAGGCAATATCGGCAACATTCGCACTCTTGTTACTTTCAATAAAGCCGGCAAGTTTTTGGGCATAATTACCCGCACTTGTTTCGGTTTTGGCCGACCATGTAATTAAACTTAAAGGCTTAGGGTTACCTGTTTGCATAGGTATATTTTCAAACTCCTCTAAAATAATATGCACGTTGGTGCCGCCAACTCCAAAAGAACTAACACCCGCTCTTCTTTTTTCAGTCGATTCCCATTTTTTTAGCTCGTTATTCACAAAAAAGGGACTTTCAGCAAGATTAATATTAGGATTGGCATGTTGATAAAATAATGAGGGCGGGATTTGCTGATGATGCAAAGCCAGTGCAGTTTTTATTAAACCGGCCACACCCGATGCTGCGGTGGTATGCCCTATATTGCTTTTTACCGAACCGATTGCACAAAATTGTTTTTGCTCCTGTGTACCAAAAGCCAGGTTAAGGCCTTCAATTTCTATCGGGTCGCCTAAAGGTGTTGCAGTGCCGTGGGCCTCAATATAGCTGATTGTTGACGGATCAATATCAGCATCGTTAATAGCCATAGCTATAGCACCTGCCTGTCCCTGTGCGCTTGGGCCGCCAAAGCTGCCTTTATCTGCACCATCGTTATTTATGCCGATTCCTTTTATAATGGCGTAAATGGTATCCCCATCGCGTTTGGCGTCTTCAAGGCTTTTTAGGAGCACAACACCTGCGCCATCGCTAAATACGGTTCCGGTCGCGTCCGCGTCAAAAGGGCGGCAATGGCCATCTTTGCTCATGATGGAGCCTTCCTCATACATATGCCCGCTTTTTATTGGCGATGTTATGCATGCAGCACCTGCGAGCGCAATATCGCACTGCCCATCTCTTATACTGCTTACTGCCTGGGCAATAGCCAAAGAGGAGGTTGAACATGCCGAATGCACTGCTACTGCCGGGCCTTTCAGATTTAACTGGTAAGCTGTGCGTGTTGCTATGTAATCTTTTTCGTTAAGCGTACGCACATTAAACTGCCCGTATTTATCAACTATATCTTTATGATTAAGTACGTTATGAGTGTAGTAAGTGTTGTAGCCAACACCCGCAAACACACCTACTGAACCTGCATATTTTTCAGGCAGGTATCCGGTGCTTTCCAATGCTTCCCATGCAATTTGTAAAAAGATGCGTTGTTGTGGATCCATTAATTCGGCCGAGCGCGGGTTAAAGCCAAAAAATGCGGCATCAAATTCATCAGCCTTGTCAATTATACCGCGTGCTTTAACATAAGCGGGATCATTTTTTATGTTGGATGGGATAGATGCGTCAAGCTCAGCATCGGTAAAGAAGCTGGTGCCTTCGCGACCTTCGGTAAGCATTTCCCAAAATTCGTCAATGTTACTGGCACCAGGGAAACGGCTAGCCATGCCTATTACAGCTATATCGCTGTTGGCTTTTTTGTCTTTATTCTTTTTAAAAGTAAATGTTGATGCTTTGTTTGCGCCGCTGATAAAATCCACAATGCCGCTAATGGTAGGGTATTGGTATAATTTGGTAATAGGCACTTCGTAATTAAACTGGTGCTTTAGCATAGCAACTGTTTTTAAGGCAAGCAACGAGTTGCCGCCCAATTGGAAAAAGTTATCGTCAACCCCAATTTTATCAAGCAGCAAAAGCTCCATCCAAATGCCGGTGATGTTTTTTTCGATGGGGGTAGCGGGCGCTTTGTATAAAACACTTAGCTCAGGCCTTTTCAGATCGGGCTTTGGTAAATTTTTCCTGTCCACTTTGCCGCTGGTTGTTTTGGGCAGCTCACTCAACCACACATAGGCCGAGGGATGCATGAAATCGGGCAGTGCCTGTTCAATGCTTTTACGTACATAACCGGTATTTGGCTCATTTTTGGCTGATACCATATAAGCCACCAGCCTCTTTTGACCAATAACGTCCTCCCTGGCTACAACGATTGCCTGTTGAATATCATCCAACTGATTGATCAATACCTCAATTTCTCCAAGTTCAACCCTGTTGCCACGGATCTTTACCTGTGTATCTCTGCGGCCTAAATAATCAATATTACCATCGGGCATATAGCGGGCCAAATCTCCCGTGCGGTAAATGCGGGTGGTTTTGTTTGCGGTTTCCTGCCAGTCGACAAACTTTTCAGCCGTCATTTCCGGGCGGTTAAGGTAACCATCGGCAAGGCTTAGGCCACTCACGCAAAGCTCGCCAGTTTCACCATAAGGGAGTTGCTTTAATTCTTCATCAAGGATCAGGATCTCTGTTTCATCAATCGGGATGCCTATTGAAGGTAAGGGTGGCCATTGTGCGGCATCGCCATCCAGCTTTAACTGGGTTACCACGTGTGTTTCTGTCGGACCGTATTGATTATATAAAACACATCCTGGCAAAGCCGAAAAGAAACGGACGATCTGCGGGGTGATCTTTAATTGCTCACCAGCCGTCATCACTTCTTTTAAGCAGGCCGGGAAATATTTCTCTGCATCGGCAGCTTCTGTTAGATATTGAAGTACTACAAATGGCAAAAAGATCCGGTTAACAGAATGCTGTTCAATGTAACGTAATAAGCGATAAGGATCGACCCGCAAATCGTCGTCAACCAAAACCAAAGTACCACCGGTTGTTAAGGTGGCAAAGATCTCCTGGAATGATACATCAAAACTCAGGGGAGCAAACTGTAAGGTATTTACGCCTGTAGTTGAAATTGAATTTTTTTGTTGCCACGAGAGCAAATTTGCCAAAGCGACATGGCCCATTGAAACACCCTTTGGTGTGCCTGTAGAGCCTGAGGTATATAATACATAACAAGCAGATCTGCTTTCAGGGATAGTACTATTGCTTGCTTCGTAATCTTTATCAGATATTAATACATTGATGCCTAAAGGCTCGAATAAATGTTTTTGTGCTGATGTGGTTAAGCACAGATCGATGCCCGAATCACTTACTATTTGCTGTAAGCGATCCTGCGGATAATCAGGATCGAGCGGTAAATAAGCTTTTCCTGATTTTAGGATCGCCAAAACACTAATTATAGTTTCAACTGCGCGATGCGTGCTTACACCTGCATTTAATGATGCCGGCGAGGTTGCCAGGATAACGGATGCTAAGTTATCTGCCTTTTGGCCTAATTGGCTATATGTTAAACTTTGGCTGCCAAAAATAACAGCTGCCGCGTTAGGGGTTTTGTTTTTTTGCAGCTCAAACAAGTTATGGATCAACGAATTGTTCATTTCTTTTTTATGCGCTTCGGTTAGGGTACCCATAAGCTAATTTTGTTTTGAATAAGATCAAGAGCAATATTTATACCTGTATAAGAAGACCGATTATTATTGTTTTGTAACTTCCTTTTATTAAACGCGTTACATTAAAGCTTAATTGTTCAATCTTTACTTAAAACATTATTTCATTAAGTAATTTTTATAAAAGCGGGGCAACTAAATATACTTAAAAATAATTATTCTTTTTATACGTTCGGTTACATATTTAGGTTATAGTTGCCCAAAGTATTAAAACATTGATATTTACATTATTGAAAAACATGTTTAGCCAAATGCCGTTAATAAAGGCTTTAACTACCTGATAAATGTTTTCAATATCTTTGCCCTCAATGATCAAAAAATACCTCTTTATTTTCCTGCTTCTTTCGCTCACCTGTTTAACGGCAAAAGCCAATTTTGTTTACGACGCTACCTGTATTGATGCTTACAAAGCCATTTTAAGTCTTAAAATGAATGAAGCGAGGCAACTCATCCAAAAAGAAAAACAACTGAACCCTCAAAATGGGATAGTAGTGTTGCTGGAAAATTATATTGACTATTTCAGCCTGCTGGCATCTGAAAATAAAAACGACTATAACAGGCTAAAAGAAAACAAGTCGAAAAGGATTTCGGTGCTGGAGGGTAATGATAAGAACTCTCCGTATTACAAGTTTACACAAGCCGAGATCTATTTACAATGGTCGTTTTTAAAGGCTAAGTTTGGTGATTTTATGTCGTCAGGATCTGACGCTAAAAGTGCCAGCAGCTTATTAAAGGATAATAATAACAAGTACCCCGATTTTTTACCCAACCAAAAAAGCCTGGCGTTAGTAAATATAATTTTTGGATCGATACCTGCAAGCTTTAAATGGATCACCGGTATTTTAGGGATGAAAGGCAATGTACAGGTAGGGATTAAGCAGCTGGAAGATTTAAAAGTACAGTTACCGAAATCGAGCTATAGCTTTTATGACGATGAGATCATATGGTTTTTATGCGTAACGGATATTAATGTGCTGCACAGCAAAAATAACTACAATAAATTGATGGGGTACCTTGCCGGAATGGATAGCAATAGTATGCTTAAGGTTTATTTACAAGGCTATGTATCGTCAAAAACCGCACATAATGATGAAACTATAAAATTTTTAGAAGCCGCTCCAAAATCAAACCAGTATATAAATATTCCTGCTGTTGATTATATGCTTGGCAATGCGAAGCTTAACCGGATGGATAGCGATGCGCCTGCGTTTTTAACCCGTTATGTTAATGAATATAAAGGAACAAGCTATGTTAAAGACGCTTATTTGAAATTGGCTTATCATTACCTGCTGCAAAACGATTCGGAAAAATATGAGGAGTATTTAAAGCTGGTAAGGAGCCGTGGATACGTACTTGACGGAAAGGATAAAATTGCACTACGCGAAGCCAATGAACCCAAGCCTGATCTTGATGTTTTAAAAGCCCGTTTTTATTTTGATGGTGGCTATTACAGCAAGGCCATGGCGCAGCTTTCAAACAAAAACGTGAACAGCTTAAGCTTAAACCGGGATAAAATTGAATATTACTACCGCATTGGGCGGATTAATGATAAGATCAACAAGAACTATGAAGCTGTATTAAATTACCAAAAAGCCATTGCCCTGGGTAA
>JAQBOS010000253.1 GCA_028287925.1 Mucilaginibacter sp.
AAGAAATTCAGGTGCCTATATCGGCGGTGTCCACCTCTTCCCATTCCGAACAGAGAAGTTAAGCCCGCCAGAGCCGATGGTACTGCAGTAAAATGTGGGAGAGTAGGTCGGTGCCAAATCTTATCAAGACCCTTTCATCTAACGATGAAGGGGTTTCTTGGTTTATGACTTTTTATAGGCCGGGGGGGCCTCAGATCTTTATCAACCACTTGCACTCGGAATTTTGCTCCTTTAATTATCTGCTTGATTAACGTACTTGGCTAAAAAATCTTTTTTTCCAACTACCTGTAAATAAAGCAGCGAAGTAGGCTCTTGTTGTCTTTGTCTGATTAGGTATAAGGATTCATTACCGAAATCAAGGAACACAGGTGCACCAGATTTAAGCCACTCGCCTCGTTTATTATTCCAGTTAAAGAGCCAATATAACTTTTTACTTTTCCCATATTCTTCAGCTACTGAACGCAATTCGTGATCTTCAAGAGTGAAACTTCTGAGCAATCTTTTTTGTCCATTCCATTTATATTCATCCTTTATATAGAAGCGTGGAGATTTAGCGAAGCCTTTAGTATCAACCACAAAGTTATAATTTGCCAACAAAGGAGATTGAGGATTTGGTGTAGCATTGGTAAATATAAAATATTCTTCGAAGGGCTGCGCGTTTACCACCCAAATCAGCTTCTTGTAAAAGGTGTTCCGGCTTTCAAATTCTTTCAAGGATAAAGGAGAGTGCTGAAATTCGATCGTTACACCCTTTGGCGTGTGAATATCAGCCCGGTGAATCTCTCCCGATCGGTCATCTTGAAAAATTACCTCGCGCCATTCTGGTGCAAAATTGTTTTGCCAGTCCAGGTGCCATTGCGTGATGTGCTCCCACCAAGGGTCGCAGTCGATCCGCCCCTTATGAGCCCAATGATGAATTTTTATGAGGCCACATTTGGCAATAAGTGACTTATTGCAGCCAGGACAAATGCCTTTCAGACCCATGACCGGTTCTCTTAATTGTCCGTCAACGTTTGCGTAGCGTATCATCAGATATAAAGTTAAGATTCAAGGCTGAAAGCAAAACTAAGATAAAGGTTTTACGAACACTTTGTCCTTATCCCATAAGTATTCTGCTTGCCCTCGATTAATCACTAGCATTTGTTTGATCAAAGATATTCCGGAAAAGCAAAGCAGCATAACCCGAAAACTGGACTTCAACGGGATGGTATTACACTAACTGCATAAAATCGGCATGCGTTTCATCCATACGATGCAAAATTTAATATTTGCATCGTATGGAATAGAAGGGCAGGGTTAATTCCTGCCTACTTCAAACCAAAATCTTTCGCATCTTTATTAAGTTCGGCACCACTAATGGTATTTTCTCCATTACTAATCACAATCCTATACCTAAACGTCACCGATTCCCCTTTTCTCAAACTTAAATTCTTTTCAGACTTACCATTAGTAAAGATCTTTTCGCCAAGTGGGTTTGCTGCAAATAAGCCATAGCCCCGGGCATGCCAGAATGTAGGGTAGTTAGGATTTTTGGGATGATCAATTATAGCTATGCTTACCGAATCTGCACCCATTTTGCCATAAACTTTGCACCATACGCCGCGGCTGCTCCAGGCATCATTGCCTGTTTTTCCTGCGCTGGTTACATAATTGCCGTTGGCAACATGGTCTGTGCCGCCTTTTACTATCGTTACATTTCCTTTATTGTCAGTAAATTGCTGGTCTTCTGTAGTTGGCATTTGCAGCTCATGTGCTAACCGTAAGCCGAGCATGCCATCTTTAGCATCTTTAAAAATAGCATCAACATTTGCTTTCAAAGTAGTAACCCGGTCAATGATCCGCTGGTTTTTGTTCCCGCTAAATTCAAAGCGGGTGGTTTCTTCTAAAATTACATCTTTTTGCTGGTTTTTCCAGTTAGCATGATAGGCAAGCACACCTGTTTTTCCCCCGGAAGCTTCAATAATTTTATCGGTACGGATCCAGCCATATAAGCTCTTTTTGTTCGCAGGTATTGCGTACGAGTTGTTCCAGAAATCAAGACCGTTCAGGTTTTCAAAATTAAACCAAAGGCCAATATGGTGTGGATGGTCTGTTGGGTCTCCGGGTTTTGGATTAAGCGGGAAACCACGGGTAACAACCGTGCCGTTAGCTGAATATAGCGGATATAATACCGGCTTTTCCAAGCTGTCGGGATACAGAAAGCTGGTAAACAACTTCCCCCCGATAGAAATATCGACTTTGTTTTCCGTTGCTGATCTCACCACTTTTACCGGCTCATTTTTTTGAGCCATGGCTACTATAGGCACCGTGATTATTGCTATAGCAAATCCTAATTTCGTTAGTCTGGCTATCATGGTTATGAATATTTAAATATTTTACCATTCGCCATCACTTCCTGTGTTTTTTCATCAAAGGTGGCCTTGTAGCCGGTATGTACAGCAGCGTTGGTCATAATGTTTGCTATGGAATGGCTGTATCCTGCTTCAACAGGTGCGTTGGGCTGTTTACGACTCCGTACACATTCCATCCAGTTGCGTACATGATTTGATGTGAGCACATCGCCACCAGTATTTGCCGAAGCTATTACCTTTTCGGTATTTGCCAGGCTAACTTCAGGTAACAGGTTAGCTTGCATATTCATGGCTGCGGCCATTTTTTGAGTTAAGCCGCCGGTTGGCGAAACGGTGTTGGTATTGAGGTTTAACTCTCCGCCGTTTGAATAATAGATCTCTGCCGGATGCTCATCACCATTGTGCATGCGCGAACCAAAAGTTACCTGGAAACCTGTTGAAGGATCGTCCAATGGACCATAATCAAAGGCTGCTAAAATGGTGTCCCAGTTTCTCCGGCCATCTTTCCACATATAAATACCGCCGTTTGCGACCACGCTGCGGGGATGTTTTAGCTCGGTAAACCAGTGTACGGTATCAATCTGGTGGCTCATCCACTGCCCGGCCAAGCCTGAAGAATATGGCCAGAACAAACGAAACTCCAGGTATATGCGCGGATCAAATGGCTCGTATGGGCGGTTCATAATAAAGCGTTTCCAATCGGTATCGGCTTCTTTCAATACACCCAAAAGTTCAGGCCGGCGCCAGCGCCCGGGCTGGTTAACGTTCCAGGTTAGCTCAACCATAGTAATGGGGCCGAATTTACCTGAGCGGATAAAGTCATTGGCGGCATGGTAATTAGCGCCGCTTCTGCGTTGTGAACCTATCTGCACAATTTTACCCGACTCTTTAACAGCTTTAAGGGCGGCACGGTTATCCTCCATCGTTTCGGCAAATGGTTTTTCAACATATGCGTCGCAGCCGGCTTTTACCGCTTCAATGGCATGGCGGGCATGCTGAAAATCAGCCGTGCTGATAAATACAGCATCTACAGTTTTGCTGTCATATAATTCCTCATTATTGCGAAATGCTTTTACATCATTCTGCATCTTTTCTTTCCAAATAGCGGCACCTTCTTCCCTTCGTCTTTTCCAGATATCCGATACGCCAACCACTTCAAAATTAAGTTCCTTGTAGTGGTTCATAAAGCTGGGGATGTGTGAGCTTCTGTGCCTGTCGGAAAATCCGACAACGCCAACCCGCACTCTGTCGTTAGCGCCGATGATGCGCTTGTAGCTTTTGGCGCTCCAGCTGTTTTTGGCCAGCAACACACCGGCACCGGCCAATGCGGCCTGCCTGATAAATTTACGACGTGATTCTTCCATAGATATTTGTAGTTTAATTGGGTTTATAATTCCGAAATTAAGGCTGCTGCCCGGTGCAAACAGCCATGGTAACAAAAACAAGTAATCGGCTTAAATATAGTGTCAAGTAAACAGTTTTAAGTCTTGTTGCAGTTTGTGTCTTCCCGACTTAGAACTTAAGACTAATTGCAATTCATAATTGAGGCGACACTAGTTTGGTAACCAGTAAAATATTAATGAAGTTACGTAAAAAGTAATAGCATCTCTGTAAGATGTATATTACAATAGCCGGAGATTAAACTTTTTTATGCAGGACACTACCCTATGGCAGCTGATCTTTTAAAAGATGTCTACAAAAAATGCTATTATAAAAAGCATTTTCTTGATTCCTGCCTCTTAACTCTTGATTCTATTCTCTGCTATTTCACCTTTAAATATTTCTCAATAACAATCCTGTCAATCCCGGTACCTTCAACTTTCTCAACTCCTTTTTGGATAAGGGTGTCGCCGCTAAACGTAATGGTAAAAGTAAAAGGTTTGCCTTCCCAGGCTTTGTCTTTATAATAATCAAGGTGCTCGGTGTACTGATCGCCTTTTAAAGTGTAGCGGCCGCCGCCTGCGTCAAATTTGTTGGACGAATCTTTTGCAGTATTTATTATATGGTTTAAAAAGGCAAAATGTGTTTCATTAATCACTTTTATCATCTCCTGATCTTTTGGATAGCTGTTTGCCTGGCTCTGCCCTTTGGTAATGGTAGCGCCTGATACCAGGTGCCAGGTACCGATAATAGGATTAGTTGCTACAGTCTCCTTTTTTTCGGCCGGATTATTACAGGCCATTAAAAAAGCAATTGCTGAGAGTGATAAAAAAGCTACAGGTTTAAATTTCATAATGTGTGGTTTATTTGCTAAATATATAAAATTCATCATAAAGTTACCGGCATTATTACTTTACAGGTTTAACAGATTTTATATATTTGGACAATCACCAATTCACCGGAATTACATCCCCTTCGGTAGTTTCATCGTTCTTAAACTCTTAAATAATAGTTTTGAAATACATTTTTACTTCCATCCTCCTGGTACTTATATGCAGCAATTTGTCGGCCCAGCTAAAGCTTGGCGGAACTGTTAATACGCTTGCAAAACGCCCGGTTGCTTTTGCACCAGTTAATCTGAAGAGTTTGGATAATAGCATCGACAGAAATTTACAGGCGGATAGCACCGGCCATTTTAGCTTTAATAATTTATCTGCCGGCAAATACTTGATAAGTACCTCTGTTTTGGGTTATGTGCCTGCGCAGCTTAATGTTACCCTAATCCGCGATACCGCAGTATATATAATTTTGACCTCTACCAATACACAGCTAAGCGAGGTAACTATTACCAGCAGCAAACCGGTGATAGAAAACAATACCGAAAAACTGGTTTACAATGTATCATCAAGTATTACAGCAAATGGAGGGGATGCGCTTGCTGCTTTAAGCAAAGTGCCGGGCATACGGGTTAATAACAACGAGATTAGCATTGCCGGTAAGGGCATAGTACGTGTAATGGTGAACGACAGGCTGGTGCAATTATCAGGCGAGGACCTTACACGCTTTTTAAAATCCATGTCGGCCAACCAGATCTCGAAGATTGAGCTGATCAAAAATCCGTCTGCCAGCTACGATGCAGAGGGAAATGCAGGCCTTATCAACATCACCACAAAACAAAGCAAAAAACAAGGGTTTTCGGGTAATGTACAGCTAAGCGATAAGCAATGGCTGCACAGCCCGGCAAATGTGTTTGGCACTAGTAATTACTGGATGCTGAATAGCAGCGCAAACCTTAATTATAATTCAAAAAAACTATCCGCCTATGCCAGTCTGAATGTTAATGGCGACCACGAGCTGGAAGGTTTTGAAACCGATGTATTTTACCCTAAACAAACCTGGAAGCAAACCGATACCGGTAATTATCGCATGCATGAATACAGTTATGTTTTAGGGCTCGATTATAAGCTAAGCCCAAAGACCACCATAGGCTTTAACTATCTTGGAGGTACCACCACCTACGATGGATCAGACCATATAAATAACCCGGTTTATAATCAGGGCGGTCAGCTGGATAGTACGCTTCGCACTTTTGCCACTTATCACCCCATAGCTATCAGCAATTCTATTAACCTGCATAGCGTTATCAAGTTTGATACCACCGGTAAAAAGTTGTCGCTAAATGCTGACTATTTTAATTACTACCGTACAGACCGCTCCGATTTTGAAAGTAATACATATTTGCCTGACGGATCAGCTATCCCTTCATCCAACACGCGCTATCATGATAATAATAAGCAAAACATAAATGTATACACTTTTAAGGCCGATGCCGAAATACCTACCGCTTTTGCCAAACTGGCCTTTGGCGGAAAGCTGAGCTTTATTGATACCTATAGCAATGCCTTTTATTATAACAGAACAGGCATAAATACCCTCACGTACAATACCAACCTGAGCAACGAATTTGATTATAAAGAGAACACGCAATCGGCATATATTAATTTGGATGGTGAAAAGAAAAAATGGAAATACCAGGCAGGTTTAAGAGGAGAACTAACCCAAACTACAGGCTATTCATACACCCTTAATACTACCAACGTTAATAAATATTTCAGGCTGTTCCCGTCGGCGCTTTTAAGCTACCAGGCTGATACGGCAAACAGTTTTGCACTAACTTTTGGTAGGCGCATTAACAGGCCCGTTTTCTGGAACTTAAATCCGTTCAAATCATTATATACCGCGTACAGCTTTGGCGAGGGTAATCCTTTTTTGCAGCCGGAATATAATACCAATATCGAGCTTTCACATACTTATAAAAGTATCCTAACCTCGGGCGTGTTCTTAAATATTACGGATAATGGTTTTTATAATGTTACGGTTGCCAACGCAGATACAAACCTGGTTTACACTATTCCGCTCAACTTTATTAAAACATACAGGGTAGGGATCTCCGAGAGTTTGACCCTGCACCCTTTTGAGTGGCTGGATAATAACGAACAGGTAACCGCATACCATACCAGTGCACATTCTGACCTTCTATATATCAACAGCATAAAGGGTTATGGGTTATATTTGGCTACCAATAATACCATTTATTTTAATAAAGATAAAACGTTCGCATCTGCCGTAAACTTCTGGTACCAGTTTCCGGAGGTCGACCATATTGGCCGTGCTGATGCCTACTATAAATTAGATGTGGGTTTTAGTGCTATGGCTTTGCAAAAAAAGCTAAACATCAGCCTGAATCTTAACGACGCTTTCAGGAGCAGTGCAAACGCGGTAACCACCACGGTTAACGACATCCGCGAAAAGTTTACCAATTTCCAGCTAAACAGGTTTGTACAATTAGCCGTGAGCTACCGCTTTGGCAAGGAAACAAATACCGGAAAAGCTGACACGGGTAATGCGGATGAACGGGAGAGGGCACATTGATATAAATTAATGCCTTCTGTAATGGATTGAAGAGCAATGTGATAGATAACGTATAGGTGTCGTACCTACGGGCAATGTCATTGAGTTAAGGGATAACACAAACGTGATTCTCCCCCAAAGCTTAGTAGCCCCCTCTAAATCTCCCTCGGTAGGGGAGACTTTAGCTTCGTTTACGTTTATTTTTTTCAAGTCCTCCCTACCGGGGAGGATTTAGGTGGGGCTACTGGACATTGCTACGTGGTTTGTTATCACCAGCGTTCTCTTAACTTAATGACATTGACCTACGGCACGAAGAATCTTTTTCTTGTTTTTTCTACCAATATTGGGCCCCGATGGGGCCGGGATATGGATAAGTTATCATAGCCATTCCATCATTTTTTATTCAATTGCATAAGTGGCTCCTTTAGGAGCCCAATATTGGTAGAAAAAAAAACAAAATAATTTTGCCCTGTAGGGGCAACACCTCTGCGCCATACTAAACATGCTCATATGTAATGTAGATTAGGTTTAACATTTATCCTCAATAATTTTTACCTCCGTTACTTTGCGGATCTCTCTGCGCACTCTGCGGTAAAAAACTGATAGGTATCCAAAGAAAAATCAAAAACCTCAATTGTTATTTGGATTAATTATAAATAATATGCAAATTTGCATCAGCAATGCAGGAAACCCTAATAAATGAGGAATTGACAATGACGGAAGTTTTTAAAACTAACGCCGGTGCAATTTATCAGTGCGATGCCGAAAGATGCTGGTATGTTGATTTTGCCGGTAAGCTGGCAAAATTTGATTACCGTTGCCTGCTTAAGCTC
>JAQBOS010000257.1 GCA_028287925.1 Mucilaginibacter sp.
CGACTCGGTTTTTTTAACCTTTCTGGAATAATATTTAACCCATTTTTGAAGCTGGATTATATTACTATCCAAATAATGTTTTTCCTTATAAGTGATGTGCGGTATTTCGATATTTTGAATAGCTTTCGCATCAAGGGAAATGCATTTATGCATTTTCTTTATTTGTGACAATTGGGGCTTTTCGTCAGTAAAGAAACACCCCATCGTGTACATCGGAGCATTATCACTATATAGAAAAGAGCATATCTTGTTGTATTTATATTTGTGATACAAATTTTCTTCAACAAATACATTATGGATAATATTCTGTATTAGATAATGGAATTTATTCCTGCTGGTATAAATTAAAGACTTATACTCCGGTGAAATATACTTATCGTATTTGTCAATAAACTCTTGCTTTTTATCTTCAGCCGGTGGAGAAGAATTGACCGTCAAAAATACAATGTCATTTTTGATGCAGTTTTGGGCAAGTAGCCATCTTTTACCATCGCCGCAGTGATCTTTTTGTGGGAAGCAGTCAACGGGTTGTAGCATTTTTCCAAATCCGCTTTGGTCTTTGTTAAATAACTATTGATAAATTGATAGTCGGGGCAAGCTCTATCCGGGCCGGTTTTCGCATCCCAAAAATCAGGATGGATTTTCTTGCCGGAAGAGAAGCCATCCGGCTTCCCGTTTTTGACCGTGATCCGCACATAGATCGGAACCCGGCCATCTTTAGTACCTTTTTCCCGCTTGAGCCAGAACAAAATAGAAAGATCTTCATTAATTTTCATAACCATTTTTTTAAAGTGAAACATGGTTCTTCTAACTGAAAATCAAACTGATACAAACGCAGTCAGAACAAAATGGTACCCTAATTTCGGGAAAGGCAATGGGGTACCAAATAGAGTACCGATTTGCCTGGTTTAAGTTGATCTAACTTGAATTGAAATTTTTGAGAAAAGTGCTTTTAAACAAAAAAAAGCCTCTTTTTCAAGAGGCTTTCTACTTAAACGGTGACCGTTGGGTTGGTCTTTGTGATCCCGCTGGGATTCGAACCCAGGACCCCAACATTAAAAGTGTTATGCTCTACCAGCTGAGCTACGGAATCATACTTTAAGCGCTTCCGTTTAAAGTGGTGCAAATATAGGACTATTAGACTATGGATGCAAGCCTTATTTTAATTTATTTTTTAATGTTTTTAAGCGCTTCATTGCCAGCTTTCTACAGTTTAAAAACACCTATTTTTCCACCGTTGCCGGCTAATAAAACCAATTTTCCACGTTTTGCCCTGCGGCAAACGTTAAAGCTGGTATCATCAATTTTAGTCCATGTTTTACCGCCATCGGTTGTAATATTGCTGCCAGGTGTACCTGTTGAGAGGAAAGTGTCGCCCATAATAAACTCTACACATGATTGAAAACCAGCAGGTTCTTTAACCGGTGAACTTAAAAGTTTAAAAGGGTGAGTTGTATAGCTTACAGCAAGTGAGTCTGTTTTTTTATCATTTGCATAATCTCCGCCAATTAATACGTTATTTTTTTTGCCTATGGCGACAGAAAATGATCCCTGGCTTGGCTTTCCATGTGTTATAGGGAAGTTTGCATAATCCCAACCGTTTTTATTTGACCAGGACAGCAGCCGGCTGCTTTTCCCCCCTGAGGCTATAAATATTTTACTATCAATAACCCGTAAACAGGTACCGCTTGCAGCAAACGCAGCCTCGCCGGGTATTGCATACGGCTCATCTTTAAATTGGCTCCAGGTTTCACCGCCGTCATTGGTCTCAAGCAGCAAAAATTTGTTGTTGATGGGGTCGCCTAATATTAAACCATGTTGTGGTTTGTCAAAATCCATGGCATCTAAAAAATAGGTTGTATCGGTATTTTGGTATTTTACCTGCCAGTTTGCACCTCCATCAGTAGTTTTTAAAACCAATGCCGGTGTGCCTGAACTCATGATCATCGCGCTTTTATCCGAAAAAGCTTCAATATCCCTGAAATCGGCTTTTTCAAATCCCTTTACCTGCTGCCATGTCCAGTTTTTGCCGCCATCGCGGGTAATGGCAATATATCCGTGGCTACCACTGATCCATGCTACACTGTCATCCACTACAGATAAACCACGGATGCTGGTTGGTTTGCCTTCTTGTAATTGTACTATGCTTTGCGCTTTTAAACAAGCGGTGATCAACAAAAAAAGTGATAAGAAACCAAATTGCAACAGGCGGGATTTTTTCATTTTACGGGGATAAAGGATTGAATAGTTTACCCGAAATTAATTTTTACATCGACAAGTTGCAACCAATTGCAGTTTTTTATATTTATAGAATGGCGTTTTGCATTAAAAATTTATATTTGCAACCTTGATTAGATTTGAGACAGGAGATTTGAGATATGAGACAAGCGAAAATTGCAGCTGATCTCAATACTCAAATCTAATATCTCAGGTCTATTCACAATGCCCGGATGGCGAAATTGGTAAACGTTGCGGTCTCAGAAGCCGTTGAGAATTGTCTCTTGAGAGTTCGAGTCTCTCTTCGGGCACATCCATTTTAGATTTGAGACATTAGATTTGAGTATTGAGACAGGTTTATAACTATTAATCTCATGTCTCAAATCTAACATCTCAAATCTTTTTTAATATGCCCAGGTGGCGAAATTGGTAGACGCACCATCTTGAGGGGGTGGCATTCGTAAGGATGTGGCGGTTCGAATCCGCTCCTGGGCACACCTCCTGTTAAATTCAATTTTATATTTAGGAGTTTAACTTCTTCCTTAAGAATCACCTCTTTTCAATGGCGCTTAACATAGCAGGATCGGCTGTTTTTATTGATGATGGTGGGTTTACTTTACCGGAAAATTCAATCTCATTAACCTCTTTTTGCAAAAGGGCCGCTTGATCTTCAAGTATTTTTATCCGGATGTTTGTTATGCGTGCTTCAGTCTCCACAAAACCTGGAGGATAGCTACTGTCTTACCTGAGCTTGTTC
>JAQBOS010000264.1 GCA_028287925.1 Mucilaginibacter sp.
AAAGGCGCTATTGAAAAAATGGTGTAATACGCCAGGGAAGCACTTAATTTTAAACCGTTATCGCTAATAAAACCCATAAAGGTGGCTACCAGTACTCTCCAGAATTCTTTAATATATGCTATGCTGAAAACTTTCATGCCGGTTTTAAATGCCATTGTAAATAAAATTCTGTGTTATTTATTTTTAACTGTCCATTTATTACAATGGGTAAGCGTTAAAAATGTTTGCGGGCAATTTTAAAATCATCATTATCAAATTGCAGCGAACGGGATGTCAAGCAAGGGGTATTTTGCCCATCCGTTAAAGTCATAGTGCCACCACTCTGTTGCTATTACCCTAAATCCGTGTGCCTGCATTACACTTTTCAGCAATTCCCGGTTTGCAATTTCCTGTTGGGGTAAATCAGGGTAGTTGGCTCCGGCCTTTCTGCTAAAGCTATCAAAACCCGTTGGCATATCCAGCTCTTTGCCTGTTTTTAAATCAATAAGGCTAAGATCAATAGCGCAGCCACGGTTGTGTTTGGAACCTTTACGCGGGTCGGCAACAAAATTGGTATCGGGGGTTACTTCATAAAACTTTTCGGTAACAGCATAGGGGCGATAGGCATCGTAAATCTTTAGGCCTAGTCCTCTGGTTTTCAAATCGGCTTCCACATCCTTTAAAGCCATTACAACCGGCAGCCTCACAAAAGCCCGGGCCTGCGGATACATGCGATGGTGTGTAAAATTATTCGTGGTAGCATACCTTATATCCAATACAATTTCAGGAATATATTTTTTAATTTCAACCAGGCGCGAATCAGGATTTTGCTTTATTTCCTGCCGGTAGGTCTTCAATCCCATTACTTTTGAGCTGTCAATATACTTATAGTGCTGTCCTAAAGCCATGTTAAAGATCATTACAAAAAGATTGAACAGGAGACAACGTTTCATATTTAACGGTGAGAAACAATAAGCAGGTCGAGGTCTTTGCAAGGAATGGAAAACCGCTCGCCGATATATTTATTGGTCAGTTGTCCTTTATAAATATAAACAGAATCGCGCATACCTGATTTTGCCCAGATCAGGTCTTTCAAGCTGCCGTGCTCGCCTATATCTAGCAAAATAGGTGCAAAAATATTGGTAAGCGCGTAAGTAGCCGTACGTGCAACCCGCGAGGCTATATTGGGTACGCAATAGTGAATAACATCATGTTTTCTAAAAACGGGGTGAGTATGATTGGTTACCTCCGATGTTTCAAAGCAGCCACCCTGGTCAATACTTACATCAATGATCACAGAATTGGGCTTCATCCGGCTTACGGTAGCTTCTGATACAATACAGGGGCTCCTGCCATCTTCGGCACGCATAGCGCCAATAGCGACATCGCAGGTGGTGATGGCTTTTTCTAAAACTATAGGCTGCACTACTGAAGTAAATACCCGGCTGCCAATATTATTTTGCAGCCTGCGCAGCTTATAAATTGAAGGATCGAAAACTTTCACCTCGGCTCCCAGAGATATGGCAGCCCGGGCTGCATACTCGCCTACGGTACCCGCACCTAATATTACAATTTCGGTTGGGGGCACACCCGTTATGCCTCCCAGCATTAAGCCTTTACCATCAAATATATTGCTCAGGTATTCTGCTGCTATTAATATAGATGTAGCCCCAACAATTTCGCTCATGGCCCGCACCACGCTTAATGAATTACCCTCATCACGTAAATGTTCAAAACAAAGCGCGGTGATCTTTTTACTGATCAAAGCGTTAATGGTTTCAGACTTAAGGGTTGATAGCTGCAAGGCCGAGATCAACGTTTGACCGGGTTTCATCATCTCAATCTCGCCCAGCGTTGGCGGGGCTATTTTTATGATGATATCCGCCTCGTATAATTTCCTGGTATCGTAAACAATTTGTGCACCCTGCTCGCTGTAATCTTTATCCGAAAAATTGGCGGCTTGCCCGGCATTGCTCTCCAGCATTACCTCGTGGCCGTTATTTATTAATAAGGCAACAGACAAGGGTGTTAGCGGGATCCTGTTTTCCTGGAAGGAGATTTCCTTGGGAATTCCGATATAAAGTTTATTTTTTTTATTCTTAACCTCCAGCATTGACTCCTGGGGTTGCATCAACGCTTGCTTGGCAATGTCTGAAAACCCACTGTATTTCCCTGAACTCATTATGTATTAATTTCTGGCTGATGAAGTTAAGCAAAAAACGTTTAAGTTAAATTATATTTGCTTAATAATTATCTGCCGGGAATTATCATCAAGCACTTTAATATTAATATTGATATAATGTGCAGGCAGCAGGTCTGGAATCTTTTCGGGCCATTCAATAAAGCAGTAAGCATCCGAATAAAAGTATTCTTCGTAGCCCAGATCCAGCGCCTCGCTTTGGTTTTTCAGGCGATAAAAATCAAAATGATAGATCCTGTTTTTTGTGCCGGTGTATTCGTTTACGATGGAGAAGGTGGGGCTTGTTACCGGTTCAGTTGTCCCCAGGCTTTCGCATAGCGATTTGATGAGGGTTGTTTTACCTGCGCCCATATCGCCGTAGAAAAGAAAGATCCGTGTGTTTTTTGCAAATGAAATTATTTCAGATGCGATGGAAGGGAGTTGAGTAAGGGAGTTGGCTGTTAAAAGCATATTATTATTCATCGCGCCATCTTCTCTGAAGTACTACAGCATCTTCTTTAAATTTTATTGCGCCGAAAAATTTATTTAATCTAATTTTTCTATCTACTGATTTGTTAAACGCAAACGTATTTGAAACCTCATCCCAATCCAAAAGTCTTTCAGGATTTTGTTTTATTTTTTCAAGTCTGCTCAACATCAAATCCTGATGCTCTCTGGAAATTTTTTTCATGGCAATTAATTTGAGCCAGACTTACGAAGTTTTGAAAACTTCGTAAGTCTAAAAGGGCTTAACCCACTCTGTCTTGCGAGCGATAGCTTGGCAACCTCGTCGTAAGCATGGCGAACATACATAGCTACGAGGCTGCTTCGTCGTTCCTCCTCGCAATGACAAGGGGGAGTACAAATTTAATATTTTTTACTTAGGCCCATAAACCGCAATCGGGATCAAAACTTCTTCCAATGAGATCCCGCCATGCTGAAACGTTTCATTATAAAAGTTAACGAAATGATTGTAGTTGTTCGGGTAAACAAAATAGCTATCCTCTTTTGCAAATACAAAGCTTGAGCTTACATGCAACTTGGGCAGCATCGCATCATGCGGATTACGAACGTGAAATACTTCTTTCGGGTTAAAATTCAGGTTTTTACCTTGTTTGTAACGCAGGTTGGTATTGGTATTCCTGTCGCCCACAATTTTACTTGGGTTTTTAACCCGGATAGTGCCGTGATCGGTAGTGATAACAACCCTTACCTGTTTTGCAGCCAAAAACTTAAGCAGGTCAAACAGCGGTGAATGTTCAAACCACGACAAGGTTAATGAACGATAAGCAGCATCATCGCTTGCCAGCTCGCGGATCATTTGCATATCCGTACGTGCGTGCGATAACATATCAACAAAGTTGTAAACCACCACATTAAACTCATTTTGCATCAGGTTACTTACTGATTCATTCAGTGCGCGGCCCTCATCAATATTTAAAATTTTATGATACGAGTGCTTAACGTCCCTGCGCATTA
>JAQBOS010000278.1 GCA_028287925.1 Mucilaginibacter sp.
TTTGTTACCTGATATATTGGTAAAGGGCGCCGACTATTCCATTGAAAATATTGTGGGAGCCAAAGAAGTTATAGCTAATGGCGGCGAAGTAAAAACCATTACTTTTGTTGAGGGGTATTCATCAACCTCAATTATTAAAAAGATAAAAGAAAGAGAATTATAAAATGATAAGCGGGCTTAGTAATAAGGTGTTTTTAAAGGCGATATATGATTATCATTTATATAATGATATAAACGCGCATTACGAAAACCCTTATGAAGTGGCCTCGTTTGAAAACCTGCTTTACACCAAATGCTGGATAGATACAGCCCAATGGCATATGGAAGATGAGATCCGCAACCCGGTTATTGACCCTGTTGTAGCATTAAAATGGAAACGCCGGATTGATAAATCTAACCAGGAGCGCACAGACCTGGTAGAAGAAATTGACAGCTATTTTTCGAATAAATATAAAGATGTTAAGCCGGTTAATTCGGCTCGTATAAATACCGAAAGCCCCGCGTGGGCTATTGACAGGCTCTCAATTCTTGCATTGAAGATCTATCATATGCATGAAGAAAGCATCAGGCCAAATGTTAGCGAAGCTGATCTGGATCAGCGCAAAACAAAACTTGCTATTCTTTTACAACAGCAAACAGACCTTTCACTGGCAATTGATGAGCTGATTGAGGATATCCAAAAAGGCGAAAAGTACATGAAGGTTTATCGCCAGATGAAAATGTACAATGATCCTGAACTGAACCCTGTTTTGTATAATAACAAAAAGTAGATGCCCGTATCAAAGCATATATTGGCTATACGTTTTTCGGCAATGGGCGATGTGGCTATGACAGTTCCCGTTATAAAAGCTTTGATAAATCAAAACCCTGAACTAACAATTACTTTTGTTTCGAGACCTGAATTTGTTGATTTTTTCAAAGACATTCCCCGGCTCACCTATTTTTCAGCCGACCTGAATGTTGATTACAAAGGGTTTGCAGGAATAATAAAATTATTCCGGGTGCTCAATAAAGCTGCAAAATATGATGCCCTTGCCGACCTGCACGACAATTTAAGAACCAAACTATTAAGAAAACTCTTCCGCCTTTCGGGACTGACTTATGCTTATATTGATAAAGGCAGGGCAGATAAAAAACTATTAACCCGTTTCCCGGATAAAACGCTGAAACCGCTTAAATTAACAACAGAGCTTTATGCAGATGTATTTGAAAAGATAGGGATCCAGGTAAAGCTTGATCATCAGCTGGTAAGAAATCCACAACGGCTTACTGATGAAATACTTGCCTTAACCGGCGAAAAAACAAAACCCTGGATAGGCATAGCTCCTTTTGCAAAACATAAGGGTAAAATTTATCCATTGGAGCGCACTGAAGAGGTTATTAAATTACTAAATGATAAGGATCTAAATCTATTCCTTTTTGGCGGCTCGCTACTTGAGGAAGAAATTTGCTTGCAATGGCAGCAAAATTATAATACAGTTACCTCATTAGTTAGGCGCATAACAATGGAACAGGAGCTTGCATTGATAAGCAACCTTGATGTGATGATGAGCATGGATTCGGCAGGAATGCACCTTGCATCGTTGGAAGGCATTCCTGTTGTTTCTGTTTGGGGTGCTACGCATCATTATGCAGGCTTCTTAGGTTATGGCCAGTCAGAGAGCAATATAGTTGCTGATGATATTGAGTGCAGACCATGCTCAATTTATGGTAACAAACCCTGCTTTCGCAAGGATTATGCTTGTTTATACAATATCCGTCCTGAAACAATTGTTAACAGCCTGAGCAAATTTATAAGTTAAAAAAACAGGCCCTGCCAATAAAATGAAACTACTTTATTTAAAACAATTTATATAAAAATAACCTTCATTTAAATACCAATTAATTGTAATTTGTAACGTTTTTATTTAGACATCAATTGCACGAATTTATTCGAATTTCATGAATTAATGATTTATATAATTCGGTCAAATTCGTGATCATTAGTTAACATCGTCATGAAAAAGTTATTGCTAATACGACATGCCAAAGCGGAAAAAGATACCGCAGTTAAGGATTTTGACAGACCGTTAAAATATATCGGCATGCAGGATGCTGCTTTTATGGCTGACAGAATTAGAGATAAGTCTATAATTCCGGAACTGATTATAACCAGCCCCGCTTTAAGAACCAAAACTACTGCCGAAATATTTACTGAACATTTGGGTTTACCACAGGCAGGAACAAAAAAAGCTATATATGAGGCCAGCGAAAAGACCTTATTAAAGATAATTAATGAGTTCCCTGATGAATGTGATTTTATTGGGCTTGTTGGGCACAACCCGGGTATAGCCTACATCCTGCAATATTTAACCGGTGAAACCAGGGAAGTGCATACCAGTACAGTCGCACTAATTGATTTTGAAATAGATGATTGGGCCTCGGCCAGTAAAGGATTAGGTAAATTGGTTTATTATAGTTCGCCTAACGAATAATTAGTCATTAGGCATTGGTCATTTGTAATTAGCGGTTAGCTCGTAAGAATTTATCTTTAACTTGTATAGCCAAAAATCCAATGACCAATGACCAATGACCAATGACCAATGACCAATGACCAATGACCAATGACCAATGACCAATGACCTTCCTTAAGAGATACAATAAGTCTTCCCAGGTAACGACCTGATATACCCCTGCATTTCCATATTCAACAAATTCATAGCCAGCTTACTGGTTGGCATACTGGTTTTTATCGACAGGTCATCAATAGCCAGCGGCCCGTTATTTTCTTTTATAAAATTAAATATAAGGCTTTCGTCTGATGACAGATCAAGCGGCAATACAAATTGCTCAATAACCCGCTTTGAACTATCTCCTTTTTCCCAGCCTAAACTATAGGCAAGATCGGCAGTACAGGTAAGCAACTGAGCTTTATTGTTCCGGATCAGGAAGTTGCAGCCCTCAGAAAACTCATCCCCCAGCCTTCCCGGGAAAGCAAAAACATCCCTGTTATAGGAGTTTGCAATTTCGGCAGTGATCAATGCACCACCTTTTATACTGGCTTCTATTACAATTGTAGCATCTGCTATACCAGCTACTATGCGGTTCCGTTGCGGAAAATTCTCCCTGTCGGGTATAGTTCCTGACGGATATTCTGATAACAAGCCTCCGTTTTCCAGCATCTTTTCGGCAGTGGCCCTGTTTTGGCTCGGATACATCCTATCCAGCCCATGCCCTACCACACCTACTGTTGATACGTTTTGCTTTAAACACTCTTTATGCACAGCAACATCAATACCTAATGCAAGCCCGCTCACTACTAAAACATTATGCTGTTGTAGTTCCTCAACCATTTGGCGGCATAGCTGTTTACCATATTCGGTAGCGTTGCGGGTACCAACTATGCTTACTATATGCTGGGTATTAAAGTCGGCGTTGCCTTTTGCGTACAATAAAACAGGCGAATCGTTACAATTTTTTAACCGTTTGGGATACCTGGTATCGGTATAAAATATAACCTCTATCCCATTCCTTTCAATAAACTTCAGTTCATCTTCAGCCTTTTTAAGCGCAACACCAAAATCGAGCTGACTAACCGTTTTCTCCCCTATTCCCGGCACTTTTAACAGTTTAACTGCCGAAGCACTGAATACCTTTTCAGCATCACCAAAATGAGCTACCAATGATTTGGCTAAAGTAGGGCCGATATTTTTTACGAAAGTTAAGGCAACACGATGAAGTAGTGACATATTTAAGCTATTAGCGGTTAAATTATCATTACCGCATTATCCCTCTAAAATATAAAAATCCTAACAATTTTAGCAAAAAATATAAAACTGTAAAAATAGTTTGCAAACTATAAAAATAGTTTTACCTTTACCTAACTATAAAAATAGTTTGCTATGAACATTAAGGAATTAACAAAAGCCGAAGAGCAGGTAATGCAGATCTTATGGCAACTAAAGGAAGCCATTGTAAAAGATATTATTGAAGAAATGCCCGATCCTAAGCCTGCTTATAACACTGTTTCCACGGTTGTAAGAGTGCTGGAAGGTAAAGGATTTATTGACCATAAAGCTTATGGCAACTCGCATGTTTACTTCCCGGCTATAAGCGATGATGAGTACAAGAAGTTCACTTTTGATAAAATGATGAAGAACTATTTCAGTAATTCATACAAAAGTTTGGTATCATTTATTGTAGATGAAAAGAACCTGGATGTAAAAGAGCTGGACGAACTAACTAAATTAATAGATAACCTTAAAAACAAAAAATCATGAGCTGGCTGCATTATCTTTTGGAGGCAAATATTTACCTGGCGGTATTTTACCTGTTGTATTTTGTTTTGCTAGATAAGGAAACGCATTATAAGCTAAACAGGATCTACCTGTTAGCTACCTGTATTTTATCATACCTGATCCCACTGATTCAAATCGGAGCGCTGAGATCATATATGGATGGCGGCCAGGTTATCACCATTATAACCAACCCCAATTTTAAGCCGATTGGCACAACCGGGATATTTCATTTTACTTTGCTGGGCAGCCTTTTATATGCCTATATCCTGGGTGCCGCCGTTATGCTGGTAATATTTACATTTAAGATCATCCAGCTAATAAAGCTAACCCATGCTCAAAAAAATGTGCTGGATGATAAGTATAAGCTGGTAACTGTTAAGGATTCAAATACAGCTTTTTCATTTTTCAACTATGTTTTTATAGGTACGAATGTATCCGGAGCCGATACAATCATCAGGCATGAGCTGGTGCACATTAACCAAAAGCATTCGTTTGATAT
>JAQBOS010000282.1 GCA_028287925.1 Mucilaginibacter sp.
AGCGGTTGGGTTATGCGGCGTATTAAGGATGATCATCCTTGTTTTGTTATTGATGAGGCGCCTTACCATATCCCAGGGGATTTTATAGTCAGGCGGTGTAAGCTCTAATGATTTTACTATGCCACCAGCCAGTTTAATAGCAGGGGCATAACAATCAAAAGCAGGCTCAAATATAATTACCTCATCATTGGGGTTTATTACAGCGGTAATAGCTGTAAAAATGGCTTGCGTACCACCGGCGGTAATGGTTATTTCGGTATCCGGGTTATAAACTGCGCCGTAAAGTTTTTCTGTTTTTTTGGCGATCTGCTCGCGCAGCGCCATTACACCTGGCATGGGGGCATATTGGTTATGCCCTTTCTTCATGGCGGTATTTACCAGTTTTATTAATTCAGGCGAGGTGTTGAAATCAGGAAAACCCTGCGACAGGTTGATGGCCCCAACTTCATTTGCCAAAGCCGACATTACAGTAAATATAGTTGTGCCTGTTTGGGGCAGCTTAGAGATGATAGGTGTCATGCAGGGGCTAAATTACGGTTTTGAGGTGAAAAAGCGAAAAGCTCAAAGCGAAAAGCTTAAGGCTGAAAGCAAAAAGCTTTGGACTTTCTGCTCAAAGTAAACCGAAAGCTTAAGGCCTAAACAAAAAGCTTTTTGCTTTAGGCTTTCTGCTTTTAGCTTTATCCTTTCTTCTCAAAATCCTTACCTTAGTGCCATGAAGCATCTGCAGTATCTCTCGTTAGCTTTTTTAATTATAGTTATATCCTCATGTGGTTCGGGGAAAAAAGATGTGCCTGTAATCGGCTTTGTTGATGCCTTCCAGGATGCATCTATCGCCCCGGCAAAAACTGGTTTTATTGACGCCTTAAAGAAAAATGGATTTGAGGATGGTAAAAATATAAAAGTAGAGTACCGAAATGCACAAGGCAGTATTCCAACTTTAACACAGATCGTGAATTTCTTTGTGTCAAAAAAGGTTGACCTGATGGCTACCTGCACCACCTTATCATCCATAACGGCCGCTCAAAAAACCAAAACTATTCCCATTTTTATGATGGTTTCACCAACGGTGAAGCTGATGAATATGGAAGATGCAAACGGCAGGGGGCCAGCCAATTTATTTGGCACGGTTGAGAATGGTAATTATATTGATACTTCGTTTTCAAATATTCCTAAGTTTATAAAGCCAAAAGCGGGCAAGCTGGTTGTCGGGATGATCTATAACCAATCGGAGCCGCAATCTGTCGATGCCCAAAAAAGGATCAAAGCAATGGCTGATAAGTTAAACATCACCCTGTTAGCATTACCCTTAAATTCATCGGCAGAAGCGCAGCTGGTTACAAAATCATTACTCAATAAAAACATCGACGCTTTTTTTGCCAACCCGGATAACAGTGTATTTGCTTCTTTTGAAACTATATTGAAAAACTGCGATCAGCAAAATGTACCTGTGTTTACCAGCGAAGCGGGTTTGGTACAGCGCGGGGCTGTTGCGGCATTTGGGGCTGATATTTACCAATGGGGATACCAGGCGGGTGAGCAGGCAGCCCAGTTTTTAAAAACACACAGCACAGCAGGCTTACAACCCGAAATGGTGAAAGTTAGGCGAAGAGTTTACAATGCTGCCGCTGCAAAAAAATATCACATAACCGTTCCTTCAAATTTCGAAGCCGTTAAATAATGGATTTTTATCTGACCGCATTATTACAGGGACTTTGCTTTTCGGCGCTTGCGCTGGGGATCTTTATTTCAATGAAGATCTTTAATATTCCTGATATTACAACCGATGGTAGCTATACTTTAGGCGCCGTGGTTACTGCTGTTATGATAACCCACCACCAGCCAACCTATATAATTTTACCTGTGGTAATAGTTGCAGGCGGTTTGGCCGGAGCGTTAACGGGCATTATCCATACCAAATTAAAAATAAACGCGCTGCTTGCGGGGATCCTGGTAATGACGGCCCTATACTCTGTTAACTTAACCTTAATGGGCACTTCAAACTTGCCGCTAAACAATTTCCCAACCATATTTAACCTGTTAAACATAAGTGCCGACCCAAACCACAATACTTTTTGGATAGTATCCATTTTTGTAATAATAATAACT
The DNA here is from genome assembly GCA_028287925.1 of Mucilaginibacter sp. Taxonomy (GTDB): domain Bacteria; phylum Bacteroidota; class Bacteroidia; order Sphingobacteriales; family Sphingobacteriaceae; genus Mucilaginibacter. The sequence goes on from JAQBOS010000282.1 coordinate 2,107, forward strand.
ATCCTGATAGGTTACCTGCTTAAAACAGACTTCGGTATTGCCATGCGGGCAACAGGCAACAGCGAATCAATGATCCGCTCATTGGGCGTAAATACCGACCGGATGAAGATAACCGGCCTGGCCTTAGCCAATGCCTTAACAGCGGTAAGCGGTTATTTGATAAGTCAGAACCAGGGTTTTACAGACATCAGCATGGGGATAGGAATTGTGATTGTTGGCCTTGGCTCCGTAATTATTGCCGAAACGCTGATCAATTGGTTCCGGATCACTTCGGTTTGGTTAAGTTTGATTTTGGTACTGGCAGGGGCTGTAATATTTCAGCTGGTATTAGCCATTACACTTGAAATTGGGGTTGATGCCAATTTGTTAAAATTAGTAACAGCTGGATTTGTATTGGTGATAGTGAGTTTGCCGCGTTTAAACTTTAAGAGTAGATGATTTCGGATTTCGGGTGTTCGATTTCGGATTTTTAAAATAAGGAGTAGAACTTTAAATATCAAACTATTAAATAACCCAATATAAAATCAAAAATAATTCCGAAATCGAACATCCGAAATCCGAAATAATAAGAAATGATTCAGATCACCAACGTCCACAAAATCTTCAACTCCGGCAAACCCAACCAGGTTAACGCCGTTAATGGCATCAACCTGAAAATAAAAACGGAAGAATTTTTGGTGATCGTGGGCGCTAATGGTTCCGGTAAAACAACGCTGTTGGACCTGGTTGCAGGCAGCATCTCTCCAACTTCGGGGAATATAATTGTAGATGACAAGGATGTAACAAAGCTGCCTGACTATAAACGCAGCAAATGGATAGCCCGTGTTTTTCAAAACCCAATGAGCGGAACAGCCTCCGATCTGAGCATCCTGGATAATTTCAGGCTGGCAACAATCCGTACCCGGCCCAAAGGCTTATCAATCGGTATTAATGAAACTTTCAAAAACCAGGTAAAGGAAAAGATCAGCACGCTGGGCCTGGGGCTTGAAAATAAAATAGAGCAGCAAATGGGCACGCTATCAGGTGGACAGCGGCAGGCTTTAACTTTACTGATGAGTGTGATGGATAACTGTAAAGTTTTACTGCTTGATGAGCCAACTGCAGCCCTTGACCCACGGTCGGCTGAGGTGGTGATGCGCACCGCTGAAGAATTAATTAGAGATTACAGGCTCACCGCAATATTGATCACCCATAACTTAAAGGATGCCTATACTTATGGCAACCGCATTATATTAATGGGAGAGGGGCAGATCCAAAAAGACCTGGATGCCGGGGAGAAAGGGGCTTTAAAGCAAAATGACCTGTTTGATTGGTTCTCCTGAAGACAAGAATCAAGAAGACCAGAGCCAAGAATCAAGAAGTCAAGAGTCAAGAATTAGAAAGGGGAAATAAAATTGACATTTCTTACATCCTGGTTCTTACTGTCTTGACTCTTAATTCTTACTGTCTTGATTCTTGACTCTTACAATCTTGCCTCTCATTCCTCTCCCCCTAAAAGGGTGATTTTCGCATATTTAATTCACATCTTCCCAAATATTCAGCTGATCCCAATATTTAAATAATATTATATTTATATCTTGCATAAAAAACATTTTTTACAATGAAATACACTAAGTTAACCTTGTCACTTCTGTTGTGCGCCGGTATGTATACCTCACATGCGCAAAACACAGAGGAACCTAAATCCAAATACGATCAGCATAAAATTTTTAATCCATTATTTTATCCTGAAAAAGGAAATGAGTTTCGCACCGCAGGTGGCGCACCGGGTGCAAAATACTGGCAAAACCGTGCCGACTATAAGTTGAATGTTACTTTGGATACTGCTAAACATTGCGTAACAGGCACCACGCTTATAACTTATACCAATAACAGCCCTGATCCGCTTGGCTTTTTGTGGCTGCAGGTTGATCAGAACATTTATAAAGCAGATTCGCGCGGCGAAGCTACCAGTCCTGTAGAAGGCGGCAGGTTTACTAACAAAACCTTTACCCAGGGCGATGAGATAAAAGGCGTTTACATTATAAAAAATGGCAAGGCCGAAAAAGTTGATTACCTGGTAACTGATACCCGCCTGCAAATAAAGCTAAACGATACACTTAGGGCCGGGGGCGCAAAAACCCAGATAAAGATTGATTACAAGTTTGACGTACCTGAATACGGAACAGACAGGATGGGCCGGCAAAAAACAAAAAACGGCTGGATCTATGAAATTGCGCAATGGTACCCGCGGATGGAGGTTTATGATGATGTTACCGGCTGGAACGTGATCCCTTACATGGGCGCTTCGGAGTTTTACCTGGAGTATGGCAACTTTGATTACACCATTACCG
>JAQBOS010000289.1 GCA_028287925.1 Mucilaginibacter sp.
CCGGCATGTCTCCGTCAGACTACAGGGAAGTATCTGCTTATTAACATTACATAGTTATAAATATGGTTAACGTTTAACCAAACACAACACCTTTATTACTAAACCGCTTATAATATATATCAACCACTATATTTTGTGTAGCGGTTGTTCTTACATCCCTCTTTCCGACTTTTTGACTAAAATCTCCGCATTGCAGACCTTTCTTTGATTTAATAACGCTTCTAATTTTACTCCTGATTATAAAACTAAAATTTATCGCCAAACCGCATATGGTTTTAGGTGATAAGTAATAGATACGCACAATACACTATCGCAACCCTTTTTAGGCAATTACCAATAGATTGCTTGCGATAATTAAATAACTGTGAAAGTAAATTTAAACAAGATCAAAACATTAAACATTTGTTATGAATGCCACTGAATCTATAAAAGCTATAAAGGGCGGCGAGTTCCTGATCAGGGAAACTGCTGCTGATAGTATTTTTATTCCGGAAGAATGGAATGAAGAACAGCTAATGATTGCTGAAACCTGTACTAATTTTATTGCACAGCAGATAGCACCAAATCTGCAACGCATTGATGACCAGGAAGAAGGCTTAATGCCGCATTTAATGGAGGAAGCCGGTGCGCTCGGGTTATTGAGCATATCCATACCGGAAGAATACGGCGGCTTTGGTAAAGATTTTAAAACATCAATGCTGGTAACAGAAAAATTGGGAGCTGGCCACTCATTTTCTGTCGCATTTTCGGCACACACAGGCATAGGTACGCTGCCTATATTATATTATGGTAACGAGGCGCAAAAACAAAAGTATATTCCAAAACTGGCCAGCGGTGAATGGAAGGGGGCTTATTGCCTTACTGAACCGGGCGCTGGTTCTGATGCCAATTCGGGCAAAGCCAAGGCAAAACTATCGGCAGATGGGAAGTATTATCTCCTCACCGGTCAAAAAATGTGGATCACCAATGCGGGTTTTGCCGACATATTTACTGTTTTTGCAAAAATAGATGATGATGAAAACCTGAGCGCTTTTATTGTTGAAAAAGATTTTGAGGGCCTTTCTTTAAATACAGAGGAACATAAAATGGGGATTAAAGGAAGCTCTACCCGGCAGGTGTTCTTTAATGATTGTAAGGTACCCATTGAAAACCTGCTTTCTGAACGCCAGAATGGATTTAAGATAGCAGTGAACATATTAAACATTGGCCGCATAAAATTAGGCGGAGGAACTGTTGGGGCCAGCAAGGAGGTTATTACATTAGCCGTGCGCTATGCCAATGAACGTGAGCAATTTGGGCGGCCTATTGCAAAATACGGGGCCATAAGGTATAAGCTTGCCGAACAGGCCATTCGTACTTATGCCTCAGAGTCGGCAATTTACCGGGCCTGCCAGAATATGGAAGAAGCAACCGAAATGTTAATGGCGGCTGGCCTTGATGAAACAAAAGCCAAATTGAAAGGAACAGAGCAGTTTGCCATTGAAGCGGCGATTCTAAAAGTTCACGCTTCAGAAGTTTTGGATTACGTGGTTGACGAGGGTGTTCAGATCTACGGAGGTATGGGATATAGTGCGGAAGCGCCCATGGACAGGTCTTATCGCGATTCAAGGATCAACAGGATCTTTGAAGGTACCAATGAAATTAATCGCATGCTAACGGTTGACATGATGCTTAAGCGCGCTATGAAAGGTGAACTTGACTTAATGGGTCCCGCTCAAAAAGTTGCAGGCGAGCTGGTAAGCATCCCTGATTTTGGAGCGGCTGAAGCCGAAGGCTTGTTTACAAAGGAGAAAAAATATATTGCCAATTTTAAAAAGGCCATATTAATGGTAGCGGGCGCGGCTGTTCAAAAACTAATGACACAGTTAGGGAAAGAACAGGAAGTGTTGATGAATATGGCTGATATGCTGATTGAGCTGTACGTGAGTGAATCACTACAATTACGGGTAGAGAAACTGGTTGCTTTAAGAGGCGAAGAAGCCTGTAAGGAACAACTGGATATTATGCGGGTGTACATTAATGATGCTGCCGAGCGGATAGCCCGGTCAGGTAAAGAAGCCCTGAACTCATTTGCCGAAGGCGATGAAAGAAGAATGATGATAATGGGCCTTAAGCGTTTCACCAAAACCGAAGATATAAATACCACACAGGCACGAAGAAATGTTGCCGCCAAGCTGATAGCCGAAAACAAATACTGTTTTTAATTTATTCACTACAGTCTCTTATAAAAGAGACTGTAGTAACACATCCGCTAATTGGCGGAGAAGATGTGACCGGCCCGTCCGCCGGGTTTGATGATATTAAGCAGTAAAAACAGTTCCAAAAAACAAGAATTCGATAATGAAAATATTAGTGTGCATAAGCCAGGTGCCGGATACCAGTACTAAAATCATATTAAAAAACAATAACACCTCGGTTAGCAGTGATGGGGTTACGTATGTAATTAACCCCTACGATGAATGGTATGCATTGATCAGGGCGATTGAACTAAAGGAAAGCGGGGTTGCCAGCGAAATTCATCTGGTAACCGTAGGGAAAGCAGATGTTGAACCTATAATGAGAAAGGCGCTGGCATTAGGTGGTGATGAAGCCATTCGTATTGACGCGGAGAGCAATGATCCATATGAAACAGCAAATCAAATAGCAGCATATGCCGCCGGGGTTGATTATGACCTCATTTTATGCGGCAAGGAATCAATAGATTATAATAATGGCACTACCGGGGTTATGCTGGCCGAATTGCTCGGCATTGATTTCTTTGGCTTCGCAACCGATATCCAGATCGAAGCGGGCACTGCCATTGTAAAACGGGAAATTGAAGGCGGCGAAGAAACGGATGCCTGTAGTTTACCAATGGTTATTTCCTGTCAAAAAGGTGTGGCTGAGGCCCGGATCCCAAATATGCGGGGGATAATGGCTGCACGTACCCGTCCTTTAAAGGTGATCGCACCTGCTGCACAAACATCTTTAACCGCTATTTTATCTTATGAACTACCTCCGGCGAAGACGGGCATTAAATTGATAAGTCCGGATAACATGGACGAGCTTATCGGCTTGCTGCATACCGAAGCTAAGGTTATTTAATTTCAATTTTTGACCCGGAATCTTGCCGGGAGCATCTTAACTAAAAAACTTAAAAATGTCTGTAATTGTATTAATAGAACATACCGGGGGAATTATAAAAAAGAAAAATTTCGAGGCTGTGCAATATGGCGCGCAGATAGCTCAAAAAATGGGGACTACAGTAACCGCTCTTGTTTTGGGCAGTATTGCTGAAGCGGAAATGGAAAGCCTTGGCGAGTATGGCGCAAAAAAGGTATTGCATATTGCCGATAGCCGGTTGGATGAATTACATGCGCGCGCTTATGCCGGCGCATTGGTGGCAGCTGCAAAAAAAGAAAACAGCAAAGTTGTTATAACCTTGCACGACATAAACGGCAGAACCGTTGCACCACGGGTAGCCGTAAAGTTAAATGCCGGCCTTGTAGCCGGTGCGCTTTCATATCCTGACATGGAAAACGGATTTGTGATAAAAAAAGCGGTGTTTTCAGGTAAGGCGTTTGCCTATGTAAATATCTTAAGTGATGTAAAGGTAATTATGCTGATGCCTAATACCTTCCCGCCAAATAAAATTGAAGGTAAAGCGGTTATAGAAAAGTTTGACGTAGGTTTTGACGAAAAGGATTTTGGAATAAAAGTTAAAGAAGTAAACAAAGTGAAAGGTGAGGTGCCGCTTTCTGATGCGGAAATGATAGTGTCTGGAGGCCGTGGTATGAAAGGCCCGGAAAACTGGGGCATATTGGAGGACCTGGCAAAAGAATTGGGCGCTGCTACAGCATGTTCGCGCCCGGTAGCCGATTCGCACTGGCGGCCGCACCATGAACATGTGGGCCAAACAGGTGGTACAGTCCGTCCTAATTTATATATCGCGGTAGGGATCTCGGGCGCCATTCAACACCTGGCAGGGGTTAATGGTTCAAAAACTATTGTAGTGATCAACAAAGACCCCGAAGCTCCATTTTTCAAAGCAGCTAACTACGGCGTTGTAGGCGATGCAATGGAAGTTTTACCCCGGCTAACAGCTG
>JAQBOS010000290.1 GCA_028287925.1 Mucilaginibacter sp.
GTTGTGTTTTTTGAGCCGTCTGCTTTCACTCCGTTAAAAATAACACCGTCATGGTAAACAGTTACCCCACCAGGTGCGGTGCCGTTAACTTGTACAGCAGCGGCAGAAGTGTTATTACCCGGGTAGTAATAGCTTAAACCACCGTTTGCCGCGCCACGGCCCGGTAAGGTTGATGCCAATACGCCGGTATAAGTTCCGGTACGGTTTGTATTTGAATAAATTGATCCGCCAATGCGCGCATCAACCAGGAAGCTCAGGTTAATACCTTTGTAAGAAAAACTATTGTTGATACTTCCAAGCCATTTTGGGGTAAACTTACCCAGGTATTGTTTGGTAGGGTTAATAACCGGCGTACCATTAGCACCAACAATAATTTGTCCTGCCGCATTGCGCTGGTAAGCATTGCCAAATAGGGTTCCGTAAGGCTGACCTATTGCTGCCAATACCTGTACGGTACGGTCGCTGCCAAGAACATAACTTTGCAGCCTCCCTTCGGCATCAAGCGAAATTACTTTACTGCGGTTAAGCGAGTAATTGGTTGTGATGTCCCACGTAAAGCCGTTTGCTTTTATTGGGGTTACACCTAACTGAACCTCGAGCCCTTTGTTGTTAATGCGGCCGCCATTTATCAGCTTTTGGCTATAGCCTGTTGTGGGGCTTACATCAACGCTCAAGATCTGGTTAACGCTGTTGGTATTGTAAGCGCTTACGTCAATATGCAGCCTGTCCTGGAAAAAGCCAAGTTCAAAACCGGCTTCGGCAGATGTTGTGGTTTCGGGTTTTAAATTGGGGTTTAAATCAATACTTGCTGCGCTCTGCTGCGGGTTGGCGCCAAATGGCGCTGTGAAATTATATGTATTAAGCAGCTGGTAAGGCAGCGCCGCTTTCCCTACTTTCGACCATCCGCCGCGTAGCTTGGCATAAGTTAACAGATCGCTTTTTATACCAAGCGCCTCTGAAAGCACAAGGCTCCCGTTTACCGACGGGTAAAAATAAGAAAGGTTAGCAGCCGGCAGGGTAGAAGACCAGTCGTTACGGCCGGTTAAGTTAATAAATGCGTAATTTTTGTACCCTACTTGCGCCGAAGTAAAATAGCTGTAGGTTTTGTATTTACCATAGCTGTTTGATGATACCAGCGGATCGCGCGAGTTACTTAAAGTATACAAACCAGCTACTGCCAGTTTTGGTGCTACCTGATCGTTTTCCTCATTCAAAATGGTACTGATATTACCACCGCCTAACAGATCTAAACTAAAATCATTGTTCAGCTTTTTGGTGTATTGCAGCCTGCCTTCGGTATTGGTTTCATTTACGGTGTAGGCATCTTCCTCGTACGAGCCAAATGGTGTTCCGTTGGTGCCATAGGCTACTTTGATCTTGCGTTTGTCGTTATAATAGTCAGTACCTGTGCGGAAGTTGGCGCTTAAACCATCAATGATCTTATAGTTTAATTCTACGCTGCCTATAATGCGGTTTTTGTGCTGCCCAACTGTGTTTTCATAAGCCAGCCAGTATGGGTTACTGTAATAGCTGTTGTTCCAGTTAAAGGTATTGCCATTGGCATCTTTGTAATTTTTAAGCTGGCTTATATCAACCTGGCGGCCAAACCAGGTGAACTGCAACATTGTGCTTGTTGCCCTTTTACCGCCTGCACCCGGCAGGTTATCTGCATCATCCTTTATGTAATTAGCTATCGTGGTTACGGTTAGTTTTGGACTAAGCCTGAAGGTTGAGTTTAAAGAAAATGAATTTCTGCCCTGCGATGTATTCGGAATAATGCCGGTTTGGTGCAGGTTGTTGTATGACAGGCGATAATCAGCCTTGTCTGACGTGCCTGATAATGATACACTGTTATTTAAAGTAACGCCGGTTTTAAAGAAATCGCGAACGTTATTGGGGTGTGCTATAAATGGTACTGCCTGCCCGTTCGAATTAAATTGAGGGATCAGTGAGCCATCCAGTGCCGGTCCCCAGCTTTCGTCCACGCCGTCATTAACGCCGCCGCCTTTGCCATCAACATAGCTGAATTTACCGTTTGAACCCTGGCCATATTGGTTTTGATATTTAGGTAACAGCTGCACGGTTGAAAAGCTTGTGTTTGAGTTGATGTTAACACCAAGGCCCTTTGCACCTTTGCCTGTTTTTGTTTTAATGAGGATAACACCCGCAGCCGCCCTGTAACCATACAGCGCCGCTGCATTCGGACCCTTAAGTACACTTAAAGATTCAATATCTTCAGGGTTAAGATCAGCTATCGCGTTAGCAAAATCCCTTGAACCGTTTGTGCCTAAAAATTGGGAATTGTCGACAATGGTACCATCGACAACAAACAGCGGCTGGTTATTGCCGGCAATAGAGGTTTCCCCCCGGATAATAATGCGTGCTGAACCCATGTCGCCCTGGCTGTTGGTTACCTGTACACCTGCAATTTTGCCCGCCAGTGCATTAACAAGGTTTGTTTCCTTTGCCTCCGAGATATCTTTTGATTTTAGTCCCTGTACCGAATAACCCAATGATTTTTTGTCTTTGGAGATGTTTAGCGCCGTTATCACTACTTCGTTAAGTGAATTGGCCGCATCTTTTAATACGATCTGCAAATCTGTTTCATTTTGCTTTACCGGGATTTCCTGTGTGATATAACCTATATAAGTTACCCTCAGCACATCATTCACATTAGCGCCAATGGTGAATTTTCCATCTGTATTTGTGATGGCGCCGGTTGTAGTACCTTTAATGGCTATACTTACGCCGGGTAGGGGCAAGCCGTCTGATTTAGCGGTTACCAGTCCGCTTATTTTAACAGATTGCGCAGCAACCGTTTGGACGAGAATAAAAGGCAATACTATTGCCAATAGTTTGTAAATTTTAAACATGATAAAAAAAATGAATGGTTTTTAATACTCGTACAGGTATTAAAGCAGGGGGGTATACCATTTTTTGGATATAGCATATCCATTGCCGGCAGGCTTAGTAACTGTAAAGAATTGATTGTTAAAAAAGGTTAAGCAGCAAGTTGTAAGCTGCAGACCACAACGCTATGAATAACCTTAAAAAAGGAGAATTAACAGCAACAATGCATGTTATACATGGAAGTAAAAATGCGATTGGCGCCGGCACTGACAGATAAAAAAGACCCGGGAGTAAAAGATGCCTCACCTGTTTGCTTACAAAGCAGCCCTTTAACAGGCAAACTTGCAGACGGGAATGAATAAGCGGAAAGTAAATGTTTAGTATTCATGGTAATAAATTTTTATCCTGCATTTTACCGCAGAAAGAAAGCACTTAAAAATTAATTGAATCAGCCTTAACCTTAGTTTCTAAGTAATAATTGTTCAGTAATATTTCGGATGCAAATATATAAATAATTATATAATGTCTATGGATTTAATAGAATTAATTTAATTATGTTTGAGAGAGATGTTTTTGCCCTTGCTAGTGTTGTCACCGAGCGCATTCGGAAGCTTACAAAAAGCGCGGGAAAGTGCGATTCCCTCCCTTGGGAGGGTGCAGGGAGGGGTTTCTACGCCAAGCTTTTACGCATGATTAGTCAGCGGTATCATAGTTCGCGAAACCCCTACCTTCCCTTCCCCGAGGAAGGAATCGCACAGGGCCACGGCTTGCATGATTTGTTCCCAACACCAGCGGCTGAAGAGACTATCTGGTATATATCTAATAAACCTTCGACAAATACGGAACCTGCTTCAACAACTTAAACAAGTTTTCACATTTAGCAACACCTTCCGTACCGTTGGTTTTAAAATACCAGAATTCTTCCAGGTCACCGTCATTCATGGTCATTTGGGTGAAGCCCTGGCTTTTGTGTTCGGCAATTTCCCAGTTGGCTATTACTTTATAGTTTACCCGGTTTTTATAGCTGAAGCTTGCCGTGCGGTCAACCTCAAATAGTGGTGTGTCTGTTATTGTTTGGGTTTCCCGGTAGCTTGTGTACTGGTTAAACTTAAATGCAGGGTCAACTTTATTTTGAGTTATCGCGCCTAAAATTACAGGCCTTTCTGAAAGAGGCAGGGCAGCTATTGTGTTTAAGGCTAAAATGGCTGCTGCTTTGTGCTCGCCGTGGGTACCGGGTTCGGGTAAAAGCGTAAATACAAAATCGTAATGTTTTTTCTTTAAAAGTTGGGTTAAATGCTTTTTAACCAGCGTTGTGTTCCAGGTGGAATCCAAGGGGCCTTTTTCACCCAGTCCATAATGTGCATCCGCCTGATCCTGGAAATAGTATTGGGAAACACCGAGGATCTTACCTGCGTTCATCAACTCTTTTTTCCTGATGCGTGGGAGGTTTGTCCGCCCTGCCTTTTCATCTGTCAGATCTATGCCGTAATATTGCTCAGCAAGCGTGCAGTATTTAAAGCCGGCTTCCCCGTTTGTAATCACAAAAAGATCGACTGTGCCGTGCTGCTCCTTTACAATTTTATACAGCGTAACGGAGAAGGTGCTTTCATCATCCGGGTGAGCAATAACCACCAATACGTGCGGACCCACACCAGTGCTCTGCGCTTTTAAGCAAGTCCCTGGTAGTAAGAAGATGAGAATAAGAAAGATTAAACCGCGCATTAAAATCAATTTTGCATTTAAATCAGAGGCGTGAGAGCGGATTCGAACCGCCGTAAAGAGTTTTGCAGACTCCCGCCTAACCACTCGGCCACTCCGCCTTATGTAATCAGTTTGAGCTAGTGGCCGGCCCTTCTGCCAGCGATTTTATTACTTTCAGCATCTGGCCAAACTCCTGTTTATCGTATAGCCTGGTGAGGTAAACAATTTTGCCGGCAGGGTCAATAACCACGTTACGCGTAACGCCGCTTTTTTTATTGGCAAACCTGCCAAAAATATCCGCACCCGGATCCAGCGCTAAGGGATAAGTAAGCTGCATATCATCATGAAACTTTTGTACTTTGGCCAAAGGCTCATCCCGGTCGACGCCAATCAAAACAACATTTTTGTTTTGATACGCTTTCCATACATCACTTTCCAGGTGCGGCATTTCTTCCCGGCAAACGCTGCACCAGCTTGCGGTGAATTGCAGGATCACTATTTTACCCCGCAGCTCTTTAAGCGAGGTTTTTTTACCGTTATTTAATACCAGCTCAAAATCATCGGGAGCCTGGTCGCCTACTTTTACAATATATCCCCGGTCATTATCTTTTTGCGATGGCTGCGCTTTTGAAGCGCTTATTAAAAAAAGCTGCAGCAGGGCTAATGCCCCATATTTAATTATTTTCATATGTAATTGTTTTTATCTTTTAGATTAACCTATGCAGCTACTGTTTGATAAACAGCCGCTATAAGTTCCGCTACATGATCTATCTCCCGGATGGTATTAAACTTGCTGAATGAAAAGCGAATGTTATCCGTATTATTTTCAATTCCAAGTGCTTTTAATACATGTGACGATGAGCTGTTTCCGCCTGATACCGCCACCTGGTTATCGTCGAGATATTGCAAAAGGTTTCGGTTACTGTTTGTTGGCAGGTTAATATTCAATATAGTAAAAATGCTTTTTGTTGAAATTCCCGAATTCCCGTTGAATGTTAATGACGGCAAATGTTCCGACAATTGTTCAATCAGCCTGTTTTTCAAACCCTGGATATATTGGTGCTGCGCCTCAATTTCACTGTAGGCAATAGCCAAAGCTTTGTTCAAGCCAATAATGCCGGGAATATTTTCCGTTCCTGCACCGTGCAGCGCGGGAGTAAGCCTTGTCCCTTTACGGCAATACAGGAAACCAATGCCTTTGGGGCCATGGAATTTGTGGGCCGATGCGGTGAGGAAATTAATTTTTAGCTTACTGAGGTCATGACGGTAGCGCCCTGCAGTTTGCACTGCGTCCGAATGGAAAAGCGCCTTGTATTTTTCGCAAAGCAAACCAATTGTTTCTATATCGTTCAAATTCCCAATCTCGTTATTGGCATGCATAACCGATACCAGGTTGCGGGTATTGGTACGGAGTAAATATTCAAGGTGGTTCAGATCAAGGTTTCCCCGCTCATCATGCCTGATATAGCTGATCCGGATATCGTGCTTCCGTTGCAACGCGTTTAAGGTTTTAAGCACGGAGGCATGTTCAAACGGAGTAGTAATAATATGATCAATAACGGCACAATTTACCGCCGAAAGAATGGCTATATTATTGGCTTCTGTACCGCCAGAAGTAAAAATAATCTCTTCGGGCAGGGCGTTTAACAGCTTTGCGATGTTTGTCCTGCTGGTTTCTATCGCCGCTTTTGCATCCCGGCCGTATCCATGGTGTGTGGACGGAATCCCATACTGATCCAACAAATAAGGGGTCATGGCATTATATACTTCTTTGTCAAGTGGCGTGCTTGCAGCATTGTCAAGATAGATCTTCATAGTGTTCCGTCGTTAATCATTGTGATCCTGGTACCAAACCCGGAAAAATGAATATTTTCATTTCTCCGGGATCAGTAAAAACTAGCTATTCAAGTAAACGGAACAAATGTATATAAAATCTATAGATTTTGTATACATTAAATTAAAAAAGTAATTTTGTATCTAAATTGGCTATGGTACGAAGATTATCTTACCGGTACTTTGCCTGCTTTCCAGGAGTTCGTGTGCTTGTCTGCCATCAGAAAGTTTGAAGATTGTTGGTTGCGGCATTGTAAGATCTTTATTGCTGATCCATTGAAATAGCTGGTTAGCTCTTTTTATTCTTTCCTCTTTCGAAATAAGATAATTCCACAAGTCGCCGCCTGTCAATGTCTTCGAGGTATCCATTAGCATTCTTGGATCTACTAAATTGGGGTCTCCGCCGGCCATACCAAAAAACACCACTTGTCCGCATTTTTTTGTCACTGCAAAGCTTTCGGTTAAAGTACTGCCGATACTGTCATATACAACATCAACACCATCGGGGTAAAGTGATAATACTTCTTTTTTCCAATCATTGTTATAAAGAAACACGTTATCAACCCCATATTTCATTGCAACAACAGCTTTATTATCAGATGATGTTAATCCTAATACTTTGGCACCTAATAATTTGCTGATCTGCGTTAATAAAAGTCCAACGCCACCTGCGCAAGCGTGAATAAGAACAGTTTCGCCCGGTTTTGTTTTGTGGCTGTCTGTTGCAAGGTAATGTGCAGTAAGCCCCTGTAATAAAACAGCGGCAGCCGTTTCAAAGCTAATTGTGCCGGGCAATGGAATCGCATGACTAACAGGTACTGCTACCATTTCTGCATTTGCAAACGGCACATCGGCGAAACCAATTCTGTCGCCTGGTTTAAATTCCGCATTATTATTCGCATCTATTACAACACCCGCGCCTTCATAACCGGCAATATAAGGAGGATTGCCTTTAAGGTGATAATTACCTTTTCGCCGGTAAATGTCTGCATAGTTTAATCCTATGGCCTTCATTTCAACCAAAATTTCGCCGCTCCTTAGTTCAGGTGTGGGTATGTCCAGGTATTCAAGTACATCTGAACCGCCAAATGCCGAAAATGTTAATGCTTTCATCAAGCGGTTAATATAGCACTCTTATTTTACAGGCTTCAAATAAATTACCTGGTAATTTTTGCACAGCCGTACCTGATCTTTTATTATCATTCATAAAAGGCTTCGTTATTAAACCTTGTATAATTGTAAAAGCTATCCTAGTATATCGGCCATTCATCGGCATTTGCCATAGCAGTTGTATTCCCTGTTTTAAACAGCCGCGATAAACTGAACCAATTCCTGATCTTTTTCCAGATCATGCTTGTTCTTCTTTTACTTCTATCCTTAGCTGGTGCGTATTAAAAACGTTTGAATAGGGGGCAACGCTTTTGGTTAAAAATACGCTGCCGCCTATAATACTGTCATGCCCTATAACAGTTCGTCCGCCAAGAATGGTGCTGCGGGCGTATATGATCACATTGTCTTCCACAGTAGGGTGTCTTTTGATATCTGAAAGAACTTTGCTCACCTGCGATGCCCCTAAGGTTACACCCTGGTAAATGCATACATTTTTACCGATAATACTTGTTGCGCCAATAACAATACCGGTACCGTGATCAATAAAAAAAGGTACCCCAATTTGCGCATTGGGGTGAATATCAACACCTGTTTTACCATGTGCATGTTCGCTCAGGATGCGGGGTAAAATGGGTACTGATAATTGCGACAACCGGTTAGCAATGCGGTAAACAGCGGTTGCATAAAAACCCGGATACGAAACTATTACTTCGTGAATACTGATGGCAGCCGGATCTTCCTCATAAATTTTGGTTGCATCAAGCCTTAAGTTCTGGTATATTTCTTCCAGCGAAGCATAAAACTTGTAGATAACTTCATCTATATTTATGTTGGATGGATCAAGATAGCTCAGTAAAATATTCTCCAGGTCAATCTGGTTCTTTTTGAGTTGACCTTCATAAATAGACTGCTTATTTAACCGGTTGTTCGGAAACAGGAATTCAAAAAGGTCAGATAACCAATCAACTGCCTGCCTGAATGAAGGGGTTGCTTCCCATTCGGCTTTATGAACCTGGTATAAATGTTCAATAAAATTATTTATCCGGTTAGCTTCCATCTTTATTTTTTAAGCCGGTGAAGAGTATCCACCAATAAATCTACCTCGGCACAGGTATTATAAAATGCCAGCGATGGCCTTACCGTACTTTCCAGTCCGAAACGGCGCAGGATAGGTTGTGCGCAATGATGGCCTGATCTTACTGCAATTCCCTGTTTGTTTAATTCAGCGCCAACTTCCTCTGTTTTATAACCATCAAGCACAAAAGAGAGTACGCTTGCTTTATCGGGTGCGGTGCCAATTAACCGCAATCCAGGTACTTCTTTCAAAAGTTCCGTAGCGTATAACAGCAGGTAATGTTCATATTGTGAAATGGCTTGCATCCCTATGCGGGTTACATAATCAATAGCGGCGCCTAATCCAACAGCATCGGCAATATTCCCGGTGCCGGCTTCAAACCTGCCCGGGGCATTATGATATTTTGTTTCCTCAA
This sequence comes from Mucilaginibacter sp., assembly GCA_028287925.1. GTDB lineage: Bacteria > Bacteroidota > Bacteroidia > Sphingobacteriales > Sphingobacteriaceae > Mucilaginibacter. Next base: position 8,985 of record JAQBOS010000290.1, read on the forward strand.
AGCTTACATCCAGGATCATATTACCGCCTCCCTGCCACGGCTGGGTTTCATTTAACAGATCTTCTTTTCCATAAAGCACGCCAATACCTGTAGGTGCAAAAACTTTGTGTCCCGAAAAAACAAACCAGTCCGCATCAAGCGCCTGTACATCAACCGGCATGTGCGAAACAGATTGCGCACCATCAACCAAAATTTTTGCGCCGGCTAGATGGCCGAGTTTTACAATTTGGGCAGCAGGGGTAACGGTACCTAAAGCGTTTGAAACCTGGGTAAAAGCAACCAGTTTGGTTTTGGGCCCGAGTAATTTAATATACTCATCAATTATAAGCTGCCCGTTCTCATCAACCGGGATCACTTTGATCTTCAGGTTTTTCTTAGCGGCCAGTTGCTGCCATGGAACAATGTTGGCGTGATGTTCCAGGTGGCTGACAATAATTTCATCACCGGCCTGTAGATTTTGCTCGCCCCAACTTTTGGCAACCAGGTTAATAGCCTCTGTTGCCCCACGCACAAAAATGATCTCGTTTGTTGATGCCGCATTCAGAAATTGCTGCACCTTTTTACGGGCTCCTTCATAGGCGTCTGTCGCCCTTGCTGCCAGCTCATGGGCTGCACGGTGGATGTTCGAATTCTCGTGCTCATAAAAATAGCTGATCCTGTCGATCACCTGTTTGGGCTTTTGCGTGGTAGCTGCGTTATCCAGCCAAACCAAAGGCTTTCCGTTTACCGTTTCGCCCAGGATTGGAAAATCGCGCCTGATGATGTTTACATCGAAAGGAGCCGTTATGATTCCGCTCGCTCCTTTAGGTCTCTCTGCTGAAAATTCTGCGGGAACTTTTTTCAGAAAATAATACGACGGCTCCGAAACCTGCGCATCGGGTTTAAACGGAATTTGCGGTATGTGCGGAAAAGCGGTGATTTGATTTAACACCGCCTGTAAATCTTTTTCAAATGATTGCTCCTGCTGATAAGGCAGCTGCCTGAAATTATCCGGAAGCAACTCAGTGCCTGAAAGACTAAACCCTGTTAAATTTCT
>JAQBOS010000295.1 GCA_028287925.1 Mucilaginibacter sp.
TTAAAGGCGAAAGCTGAAAGGTTTTTTCTTTTTGAAATAATGAGTATCTTAGTATATGAGTTATACTGAATATATTGAGATAAATCCTGAAAAGCGATTTGGTAAGCCTGTGATTACCGGAACAAGAATATCAGTCTATGATGTTCAAAATTGGTTGTCTGAAGGAATGAATGTTAATGATATTATTGCAGATTTCCCTGAGTTGAGCGAAGATCAAATAGCTGCATGTTTAAATTATCCAACAGCTGTGCATCCATGATCTATGAACAAGAATTTACCTCAGCAAAGAATTCCGCTCTTTTGCCAAAGTATTATAAACCAACTTATCCAGCAACTTAGGGAAAAACTTACCTATCAACACAGTTAATTTTCCTTGTCCCGTCATTATCAATGTTCTGGATCTGTTTTCAACACCATCAGCAATAATTTTAGCTACTTCATCGCTGGTCATCATGCTTTGTTCATTTAAGGTGCTCTCTCTTTGCTCGTTACCTTCTTTATCCAAAGCAGTATTGCGAATGTTTGATGCGGTAAAACCCGGACAAGCAGTTAAGATATGAACTCCCGTTTTTAAATTCTCAACCCTCAAAGCATCCAGGAAGCCATTCATTGCAAATTTTGATGCCGAATAACCCGAGCGTCCGGGTAAACCTTTGTAGCCTGCAATTGACGAAACACCAACAATGGTGCCTTGTGTTTTTAAGATCTCAGGTAATGCATATTTGGTACAGTAAACTGTTCCCCAAAAGTTTACATCCATTACCGATTTTAAAACTTTAAGGTCGGTATCCTTAAATAGTGCCCGCATAGAAATGCCTGCATTATTTATTAATATATCAACGCGTTCAAAGGTAACAAGGGCTTGTTTTATTAAAAGGTCACAATCTGCCTCAATGGTTACATCACATTGTACGGCTACAGCTTTTATTTTGTATTGTTGCTCAAGCTGTTGTGTTATTGTACATAAATTAACAAAATGCCTTGCACCTAAAACAAGATTTGCACCGCGTTTGGCAAACTCTGTGGCAAGGGATTTGCCGATGCCAGAAGAAGCGCCGGTAATTATTACTACTTTATTAGTTAAATTCATATGTTTTATAAAAAACAAATAAATAGAAGAAAAATCAGCTTTTTACAATTCTATTATTTGTAATTCGTCTATTCTATCAAAGTGCTTGGTTCTATAACGATTTGTATAGGTAAGTGTTTAATTATAGAGCCTTCGGCTCGAAACATTTTGTAACAACGGGTTTTAACCCGTTGTTACGTGAATTAAATATTAAGAGTGCTGTAGGCACGATCCATTTTAATCATTAGTAATCGCCGTATTTATAAGGGTCGAACCTACGGTTCTTAATGTTTTTCTCTATACCTTTTCAACGGATTAAAATCCGTTGCGCCTTAGAAAATTACATTTTATCATCATAATTGCATTTTTTTTTAAAACTCCCGACATCTGTCGGAATGCTTACCCATACAAATCGTTATAGAGCCAAGTGTTTTCTGTTTAACGTTGCACGAGGCATATTATGTGCAACTGCCGTTGCGGCTATAAAAAGATCAGCAAGGTCAATCTGTTTACGTTTAATTTTAAGAGCAGTGTTAATATTTACAGCTTCTTTTACAACGGATTGGTCAAAAGCTAAAACTTTTACATTTCTTAATACTTCATTCCAAAAGCTAAATTGAGCAGGAGTTGCCCCAGGATAAATCTCATATTCCGTTATAGCAGAAATACAAAAATCATATTCCTGATTAAATAATTTTATTAATACAGATTTGGATTTTTCTGTTTTTCTGAAGTAATCAATAAGTATTGAAGTATCCGCTAAAACTATTTTGTTCGCCATTGATTTATAGCTGTTCTTGTTTTAGCAATATTATCTAATTGTTCTTCAGAAAAGGTGGGGCCGTTTAAAAGCAAAGTTTCAAAATCACCACGACTATTTGCTGATTTTGTTTCTTTTTCAATCTCAGCCTTAAGAATAGATAATTTATTTTCAGGAAGGCTTTTTACAATCTTCAGTAATTCATCAAATTTTATATCGACAATTGCTTGCATACTTCAAATTTAACAAGATTTTGCCAAACTACAAGCGGAAGAATTAATGTGACACTATTTAACCTCATAAGTAGAAGGGAACAGCTGCGGTATACCCTTGCCTATAAGGTCGGGCACCTTTATTAAATATTTGACAGCGAATATAAACATGGCGCCATAAAAATACTTAACGTAATTCCAGCTAAATTTAGCGGGCCTGTTGCTTTCAAAGTTAATAATGTATGTTTTGGGGAAATAATAATTTTTGAACCCGGCCAGCCGTAACCTGTAGGAAAGATCAATATCGCCTCCGTACATAAAGAAACGTTCGTCAAATACACCGCTTTCGTTTAATGCTGCCTTACGCAGCATCATACATGCGCTGTTCAATATGTCAACCTCTGCCACCTGGAACTCTTCAACCCAATCCTTGCGGTTGCGGTCATAAAGCCGGGTTTTTGAAAGGTGTTTGGCAAAGCCTATTATTCTTAAAAACGCTCCCCATGTTTTTGTTAGGCCGTGAATAGATTCCGGTAAAAAGCGCCCCAATGGACTTAGCATCCTGATCCCCATACCACCTGCATCTGCATGGTCGTCCATAAAGGTTATCATCTTTTCAACAGCGTCTTTGACGGTTATTGTATCCGGACTGACCAGTAAAATATACTCCCCTGTGCATAGTTTTAATGCCTGGTTGTTAGCTTTTGCTACCCCAAGATCAGTTTCATTAGCAATGACTTTTATACCAGGAAAATTATTTGCAAGCATTTCAAGCGATTGGTCGGCAGAGGCGTTGTCTACTATAAGTAATTCATAATCAATAGTTTTACAGGCATCAATTAAAGAATTTAATGCTTGCTTTAGCAATAGACAGGTATTACGATTAACAACAATTACGGATAACTTCATATTTACTTTGACAGTGAATTAATATACGGAATACGTGTGGCGATGGATCTTCCTAAGGTGATCTCATCTACATACTCCAATTCACCACCAAAAGCTATGCCACGAGCTATGGTTGATATGGTTATATCAAAAGATTTTAAACGTTTATCTAAATAAAAAATAGTGGTATCGCCTTCCATGGTAGCGCTGAGAGCAAAAATGATCTCTTTTACATCATTTTCTTTTAAACGATCAAGCAATGAATCTACCTCAAGATCAGACGGTCCTACACCATCCATTGGCGATATTAAACCACCCAATACGTGATATACACCATTATACTGGTTAGTATTTTCAATGGCCATTACATCGCGGGTATCTTCAACAACGCAGATCATGGTATGATCCCGTTTTGGGGAAGAACAGATCTCGCAAACCGGGTGATCGGAAATGTTTAAACAAACCCGGCAAAACTGGATCTCGTTGCGAAGCTTGCTTATTGTAGCGCTAAATTTTTCTACATCACCCTTATCCTGGTTAAGCAGGTGTAAAACCAGGCGCAAGGCAGTTTTTTGACCCACCCCCGGCAATTTCGCAAATTCAGCTACAGCATCTTCCAGCAACCTCGATGAAAAGTTCATGTTGCGAAGATAGGGAATAGTCCGAAAGTCCGGAAGTCCGCAAGTCCGAAAGATGACTTGTAGTTTGGCGAAAATAATTTTTTTGGATAAATTTCCTTTTGTTTGATAACTTGTCGCCAGGATTGTAATATTATGAGTTTTAAGTTTGAGAAGTTAATAGTTTGGCAAAAAGCGGTGGATTTGGCAGCAAGTGTTCACGAACTAACAAAGGGTTTTCCAAAAGAAGAGTTGTTTATATTGTCAGCACAAATAAAACGGGCGGCCGATTCCGTTTCTTTAAATATAGCTGAGGGTTCTACCGGGCAGTCAAATGCCGAATTTAATAAGTTTTTAGGATACGCATTACGCTCTAACGTTGAAGTTGTAGGATGTTTATATCTTGCACAAAAACGAAACTTAATTGAACAACCCAACTTCTCTAAAATTTATGCTCAATGCGAAGAAATCCTGGTTATGATTAATGGATTAAAAAACTCCTTAAAATAATAATGTTAAATTGCACTTTAGATAATTAGTTCATCTTCCGGACTCTCGGGTTTTCCCGGCCTTCGGATTAAAATTCATCTTTCGGACTTCCGGACTTTCGGACTTCCGGACTAAAAAAACAACATGTCTCCCGGAATACTACTCACATTTATCATCGGTTACTTTTTAGTATTGCTCATTATATCATGGCTAACCTCTCGTAAGTCATCAGATAACGATACCTTTTTTGTTGCCAACCGCAATTCCAAATGGTACCTGGTTGCTTTTGGGATGATCGGTACCGCATTGAGCGGGGTAACATTTATATCGGTGCCCGGCAAAGTTGGCGCAGCAACCGGCGATCAGTTTGAGTATTTCCAGTTTGTTTTGGGGAATGCAGCTGGTTTTATAGTTATAGCTACAGTTTTATTGCCGCTTTATTACCGGCTGAAACTCACTTCGATATACAGTTATATTGAAGGAGCGCTTGGTACCTGGAGCTACAAAACCGCAGCCGGGATCTTTTTGATCAGCCGGATCATAGGTTCTTCATTCAGGCTTTATTTGGTGGTTATAGTTTTACAAAAATTTATTTTTGATAGTTACCATGTACCGTTTGTGATTACCGGGCTGATCTGTTTGGTGCTGATCTGGTCGTACACGTTTAAGGGCGGGTTAAAAACCATTATTATTACGGATAGCCTGCAAACCCTGTTCCTGGTATCCTCGGTATTTTTGTCGATCTATTTTATCTGTCAAAGTCTGCACTATAATATTTTTGAAGCGGCAGAGGCAATTAAGAACAGCAGCTACTCCAAGATCTTTTTCTTTGGTGATTTTTTAACCAGTAAATTCCATTTCGCCAAGGCTTTTTGGGGCGGCTTATTTATCACTGTTGCAATGACCGGACTTGACCAGGACCTGATGCAAAAAAACCTGAGCCTTAAAAATATCCGCGAAGCGAAAAAGAACATGTTCAGCTTTACGGCTGTTTTTGTGGTGATCAATATTTTCTTTTTGTGTGTTGGGGCTTTACTTTATATGTATGCTGCGAAATATGGTATTACAGTTGAAAAAACAGATTACCTGTACCCAACTATTGCTTTAAAATATCTTGGCCTTGTCCCGGGAATGGTGTTTATGCTGGGTTTAACAGCTGCTACCTTTGCCACTACTGATTCAGCTTTAACAGCGCTTACCACATCTTTTTGCGTAGACTTTTTAGGCTTTAATAAAAAAGTGAATACAAACAGTAAAGAGATGGTTAAGGTACGCCATTATGTGCATATTGTGTTTTCAGGCTGTTTACTGTTAACCATTATCATATTTAACGCCATAACGAATACTGCTGTTGTTAACGCTATATTTAAAGTGGCATCGTATACCTATGGGCCATTGCTTGGCCTTTATTCGTTCGGGTTGTTTTTGGGTAACAGGCAGGTTAAGGATAAGCTAACGCCTTTTATTTGTTTAATATCCCCGGCAATATGTTATTATTTGAGTATTAACTCCGCAAAATTATTGGGAGGTTATGTTTTTGATAACGAACTGATAATAGTTAACGGATTAATTACATTTGTTGGACTGTGGTTAACTTCATCTGCGAAGTCCGAAAGTCGGAAAGTCTGGAAGTCCGAAAGCTTGGCTTAGTATCAACAAAACTTAAACATCCAATTATTGTAATATTATTATAAAAAACTAAAAATCTTCCGGACTTTACCGATTTTCGGACTTTCGGACTAATTAAAGAACATGACAGGTGAAGAAAAAATAAGACAAGCTTTTGAGAATAAAAACTGGCAGGAAATTAAGGTAACCGACTCCTGGCAGATCTTTAAAATTATGGCTGAATTTGTTGACGGCTTTGAAAAGCTGGCCAAAATAGGCCCGTGCGTATCCATATTTGGCTCGGCACGCACGCATAGCGATAATAAGTATTACAAGTTAGCCGAGAATACGGCCAGGATTTTAACTGAGCGAGGATATGGCGTAATTTCAGGTGGTGGCCCCGGGATTATGGAGGCGGCCAATAAAGGTGCTTATGAAGCCGGCGGTAAATCGGTAGGTTTAAATATCGAGCTGCCTTTTGAACAGTTTCATAATAAGTATATCGACAGGGACAAGATCCTGGAGTTTGATTACTTTTTTATCCGTAAGGTAATGTTCATGAAATACTCCCAGGGCTTTATTATTTTGCCGGGTGGTTTCGGAACTATGGACGAATCATTTGAAGCAATTACGCTGATCCAAACAGGTAAAATTGCCCGTTTCCCCATTGTATTTGTGGGGGTTGATTACTGGAAAGGCTTGTTTAACTGGGTGGAAGAGAAAATGCTTAACCAGGAACACAATATCCATCCTGATGACCTGATGCTTTACCGGCTGGTTGATACTGCCGAGGAAGCAGCAGAACATATTTTCCGTTTTTATGAGAAATATGTATTGAAACCGAACTTTTAATTTGAAATTTTTCAGTTTAAAAAAGAAAGAGGCAGTGTATTTTACACTGCCTCTTTCTTTTATCACCTCCTCTCTCCGTTGGCTGTGTCCTCACAGCCAACCACCAGGACATTCCCGCCATATCCATATCGTATATTAATAAGCTTTATGTCGTTGGCTCTTTTCTGTATTTTATATTGCTCTAAACTAATACACTTTCGATTAGCATGATGGTTGGCTGTGGGGACACAGCCAACGGGGAGGGGAATAAGCCCCGGTTTACCGGGGCTTTCAACCACCAGGACATTTCCGTCGTATTCATATCGTATATTAACAAGCTTTATGCCGTTGGCTCTTTTCTGTATTTTATATTGCTCCAAACTAATACATTTTCGATTAGCATGATGGTTGGCTGTGGGGACACAGCCAACGGAGAAGGGAAATAAGCCCCGGTAAACCGGGGCTTTCATAGTTACTTTTGATACATCCTCTTCTTTTTTTAAGCAGCATTTTTATTATTTCAAACCGGCTTTTGCGGCCTCTGGCTTTTGAGCAGCATAAGCTTCAGGGTTACCTGCCATGTCAACCATGTTGGTTATCTCGTCAACCAGTTTTTCGGGCGCGCCTATGTAACCCACATACTTAAAGCGGATATTTCCGCTTTTATCAATAACAAACTTAGTTGGTATTCCTGGTACATCAAATGTACTTACTACTTTATCCTGTTTGCCACTTGCTGTTTTTTCATCCAACAGCACGTGGAAAGTGTATTTATTATCAGCAATGAACTTTTTAACTTCATCGGTATAATTTGCTGCGGTTTCCCATACATCAACAAATAAAAACTTAACATTAGGGTTATCCTTATATTTGGTTACAGCCATTTGCATCCCCGGAAATGAAGCTTTACAAGGGCCGCACCAGGTTGCCCAAAAATCAACGATTATTACCTTTCCTTTAAGATCGGCCAGCGATACTGTTTTACCATCAAGGTCTTTCAACGCAAAAGCAGGGGCAGGCTGATTGATCATGGTTTTAGCCAGGTCGGCCATGAGCTTATTCTTCGCTGCCGTTTCTAAGGATGCCAGGTATTGGTCGTAACCATTTTCGGTGCCTTTTACTTTAGCATAATTTTTTTTCAGCTCGCTTTTAATAACTTCCGTGCCTTTGCCTTCAGTTATGGCATTTTCAGCATACTGTTTTGCTTTTGCTGATTGTCCAAGGGCGCTTAGGATTTGTATGTAGTGCTCGTATATTTCACCTTCAATGTTTTTGCCGCTATGGTCAAACACCGGTTGTTCATATTTAAGGGCCTCATCCAATTTGTTTTCTTTAAGCAGGATAAGGGCATAGGTATCAGCATACATATCATAAGTGAACTCGTAATTCTTTTTCATTTGTGAAGGAGAAGTGTATGCTGCCCCAACAGGATTGCTAATCTTTTCTGAAATGATATCAAGCGATTGTTTCGACAATTTCTCTGCGTCAGCCAAATGTTCGCCTTTTTGCGCCCATGGATATGCCACATTGTTTAATGATCCCGCTAAATTTGTTTTATTTTTAACTAAAGCTTCATATTTATTGTAATTGGCCATGTCGCCTTTTGCAAGATATGCGCCTGCCAATTGTAATCTGAAGTTATCTTGTATGGTGTTTTTATCAGTAGGGCTTTCCGGGTATTTTTTAATATAAACATTGTAAATGGAGTCTTTTTTGGCCAGGTCTCTTTCTTTTGAAAACGCCATTCCCAATTCATTCTTCACAGTTAAGCCCCCGGGAAATTTATTTTTAACAATAGTATTCAATGAATCGGCGCCGGTGCTTTTTGTTATATTTAAAAGATTTACAGCTAACATCAGATCCTTTTCATCTGTGCTTGTTTCAAGGGATTTAACCTCCTCATTAACTTCTGCTTTGCATTCCGGTTTCCTGGCTATCATATAATAATAACTTGCCTGGTAGTCCTTTTTGCTTCCGGGATACAATGCAAACTCCTTTTTATAAGCTTCAGTGCTTTCCTTAGGGTCTGTCTTTATTTTTGCAAAGTGATTTCCCATGCCGGATAAAAAGTATCCCTGCATGGCATAAGCACCTTCAACCGGTTGTTTGTCTTTGTAAACAAGGTACACGTAGCCTTTCTCGTTATTGTTGTCAACATCTTCGCCGCTGCTTATTTTAATGAAGAAGGCTTTGGCAGTAACGGGAACGGTTATTTCACCTGCCAATGATTTTCCTTTTGTTTTTAAGTCGATGTCTGCAACCGGGTAATCTTTGTTATCGAGGTAATAAACTGCTGCGGCAATGTCCTTTTTTCCATCAACAGCGGTTCCTGCAGGATCATAGGTTAGCGTGATCTTTTCGCCGGCGGCAGGGTAGGCCTCAGATAGTTTAAGGTGAGTGTCGGTTTGTGCAAATGCACATTGCATGGCCAGGATGCCCGGTAATGCAAATAGGATTTTCATGTTTTTCATATGAGTGGTTTTTAAGGTTAGGGAAGCTAAGATGAAAATGATGCCCCGGATCACGAATCATGACGGCTTCACAATAACTATATGTTTAGTTAAAGTTAGCAATTGTTTATTTATAAGCAAGTTTTTATTTAAAAAAGTTACATTATATTATTTATTTTGCGGCTATGCACAAACCAAAAAAGCAGGCGGCGCTGGGATTTATATTTGCAACTTTATTGATTGATGTGATCGGGCTGGGGATTATTATTCCGGTTATCCCCAAACTTATTGAGCATTTAATTCACGGTGATGTGAGTGATGCTTCATGGTATGGGGGATGGCTTACCGCCGCATATGCAGGGATGCAGTTTCTGTTTGCCCCGGTTATAGGTAACCTTAGCGATAAATTTGGCCGCAGGCCGGTATTGCTTTGCTCACTTTTAGGTTTTAGCGTCGATTATTTGTTCTCGGCTTTTGCGCCAACTATAGCATGGCTGTTTGTAGGCCGGATTATAGCAGGCATAACAGGCGCCAGCTTTACTACCGCATCTGCTTACATAGCCGATATCAGCGAGCCTGAAAAACGGGCGGCCAATTTCGGATTAGTTGGCGTTGCTTTCGGCCTGGGGTTTATTATAGGGCCGGCACTCGGAGGAATTCTCGGAAAATATGATGTTCATTATCCATTTATCGCTGCTGCCGCTTTAGCATTGCTTAATGCAATTTATGGTTATTTTATCTTACCAGAGTCACTGGCTGTGGAGAACAGGCGGTCGTTTGATATTAAAAGGGCGAACCCTTTTGGCTCGGTGATCCAGCTAAAAAAATATAAATCTGTTATTGGCCTCGCATTATCTTTATTCCTGATCTATTTTGCGGCACAGGCCGTGCAAAGTGTATGGACCTATTATACTATCGAAAAATTCAACTGGAATGCAGATATGGTGGGGTATTCCCTTGGCTTTGTGGGCTTAATGGTAGCTACGGTGCAGGGAGGCTTGATCAGGATCATATTGCCAAAGCTTGGAACCGAAAGAAGTATTTGGATTGGCCTGGTTTTGTATGCTTTGGGCCTTGCGCTTTTTGCTTTTGCATTTAAAGGCTGGATGATGTTTGCCATCCTGATCCCTTATTGCCTGGGGGGAATTGCCGGGCCCGCCATACAGGGATATATGAGTAACAGCGTGCCTGCAAATGAACAGGGTGAGCTGCAGGGCGGTCTTACGAGTCTAATAAGCATCAGTTCCATATTCGGCCCTTTGCTTATGACGCAATCCTTTTATTATTTTACAAAGCCCAACCGGTTTTTTCAATTTCCGGGTGCGCCATTTGCAATAGGCGCTATCCTGATGCTTTTAAGTGCTATATTGGCTGTAAGGAGTTTTCGGGGGGAGAAGAGATCGGAGGTTAGAGATTAGTGATTAGAGGCTAGAGATTAGGGGGAAGTCCGAAAGAAGTATTTACTTAACATCTCAAATTAACATTTCAAAATTCATATTAACTAATCTCTGATCTCTAACCTCCAATCACTAAACAAATATTTTATGATGATAAAAACTTTTTACGTCGCTACGGCCTTATCACTTTGAAATAATCAATATGGCGAAACCCAAACATTCCGCAGCGCTTGGATTTATATTTGTTACCATTTTTATCGATGTATTAGGTTTGGGCATAATAATTCCCGTGTTGCCTAAATTGCTGCAGACACTCGGGCATATCAATGTAAACGAAGCTTCTGAATATATCGGGTGGTTAACCTTTGTTTATGCAACCATGCAATTAATATTTGCAAGCATAATGGGGAACCTGAGCGACCGGTATGGCCGCCGGCCTATATTATTGATCTCCTTATTCGGATTTGGACTCGACTACGTTGTAATGGCTTTTGCTCCTTCAATAGCATGGCTGTTTGCCGGCCGTATTATAGCTGGCATATGCGGGGCAAGCACCTCTACAGCTACTGCATACATTGCCGACATCAGCACAGGTAATAAAAGGGCGGCTAACTTTGGCCTGGTGGGGGCAGCCTCAGCCATTGGGCTAATATTCGGGATAGCATTAGGCGCCTTTCTTTTCGTTATAAATATTCGTCTGCCCTTTATGGCTGCCGGGGCGTTCGCATTTGCCAACGCGCTTTATGGTTTGTTTGTATTGCCAGAATCCTTAGCGCGTGAGCATCGCCGGAAATTTGAATGGCGCCGCGCTAATCCGCTTTTATCTTTATTGAGGATCTATAAAAAACAGCCTGCCCTTGCCGGTTTATTAGCGGCTACCGCAATAGTGTATGTTGCTCAAAAAGCCGTAGAGTATCTGTTGTCGACATTTATCTATGAGAAGTTTAACTGGACACCCGCAAGTGTTGGCTATTTAGGGCTTTTTACCGGGTTAGTTTTATTTGCTATCCAGGCGGGCCTTATAAGGTATACAGTGCCTAAATTCGGACAGCAAAAAAATATTATTGCCGGTTTAATATTTTACGCCGTTGGCTTGTTGCTGATAGCTATTATAGGCAAAGGTTGGATGCTTTATTTATGTATGATCCCGTATTGCCTGGGAGGTTTATCCGGCCCGGCTTTACAAGGCCTGGCGTCAGAAAAAGTAGCTAAAAACGAGCAAGGCGAATTGCAGGGGGCCTTCGCCATTTTAAACAGTATAAGCCTTATAATAGGGCCGCTATTGTTGAGCTATGTGTTTTTCTTCTTTACAAAAAAGAGCTCAGGCGTTTATTTCCCGGGAGCGCCTTACCTGCTTGCTGCGGTTTTAATGCTGATCAGCACCTTTATGGCAATTAGAAGCTTTAAAAAAGCTTAAATTAGTAGCTATGAAACAGGTTATAATAGGCTTTGGACTGCTGATCACCGCTTTGCTGATATTATTCCGTGTAGCGAACTTTTATCATTTAAAAAGTGGCATTTCTGACGATTTTTGGATTGCAGCATTTAGCTTATTGTTTTTAGTGATAGGCATAGTGCTGAGCCGTAAATTATTTGCTAAAACAATAGTTGTAAATCAGCAGCAGCCTGTTGCAATTAACCACGACCAGCTTTTGCAATCGGGCATTAGCAAACGCGAAGCCGAAATATTACTATTGATCCATGAGGGCTTATCTAACCAGCAAATAGCTGATAAACTATTTGTATCAGAGAATACCATCAAAAAGCACATCTCCAACATCTTCCAAAAACTCCAGGTTGAGCGCCGCACCGAAGCTATAAAGAAAGCGCTGCAGTTATCTATTATCCGGTAACCAAAATGTTTTATTTTGTAGAGACACAATACTTTGTGTCTCTAAGAGCCTGTTTAAACTTGATTAAAGTATTTTGCTATGGCGATTTTTAAATGGAAGTTTAATTGTTTTTTTATTGAATTTAGAAATTTTTAACGTTAAAATGGGCGTACATTTTCTTTAATATATACTATAACATAACCGTGAAACCGAATTTGGCTTTATGCTGTTTGGTGGGGGTATTTCTTTATAGAGCCATCGGCTCGGAATATTTTGTAATGATGGGGTTTAACCCATCGCAGATAAAACTCACCAAATAAAGTGCCATAGGCACGGTCGATATGGTATAAATGGATCGAACATACTGTTCTTTTTGTTATTCTTTACATCTTCAACGGATTAAAATCCGTTGTTACAAAATATGCAGAGCCGATGGCTCTTTAGCTTAAGGCTCAGATTTGTTTTTTTAAAAGGACAATTCAGAGGCGTAACCCCTGTTTAAATAAACGATAAAAGAAAGAATATCCATGCTATCCGTCATAGAACCCCAAGTTTAAACAGGCTCTAACATGTGGCGTCTACGGAGAAATCGCCTACTACTAAAGTTGTATTTTTAATAATTCCGGTAAAATACTACTTCCGTGTAGCCGGAATTTTGGAAACTTGCTGTTTTTTTGTGTTAAAAATCAGTAAGTTATGAAAGCAACAGCAAAACCAGCAATTGCTTAACAGCTATCACAACCATTAAACTTAACCCGCTATGAAAAAAATTATTTTACGTTACGGACTGTACGCCGGCCTTGGCGAATTTGTATTTTTTGTTTTAGTATGGCTTATTATCGATATAACCCATGTTAGCCACAAGGTGCAGGGCATGCTTGGTTATGTTGCCATTTTATGTCCTATGGTATTTGTTTACTTTGGGATAAGATATTACCGCGACAGGGTGAATAATGGCAGCATTAGCTTCCTGCAGGCGCTAAAAATCGGAATGCTCATTATTATTATTCCGGCTGTTTCCTATTCTATAATCGAAACCGTGTACGTGATTTATATCGATCCTCATTTTTACGAAAATATAGCCAAATACGATTTGGAGCAATATCGTAAAGTCCTTTCGCCTGCTCAATTTGCCACTAAGCTTAAAGAAGTAAACCTTCAAATTAAAAACCTTAACAACCCGCTATATAATTTTATTGGGATGATGTTAACCATGGCGGCTTTAGGTACTATTGCGGCTGTATTATCAGCATTGCTGGTGTTTCGCAGGGCAGATAGAGTTTATAATACACAAAATGCCTAGTGTTGCGTTTTAGTCTTGAGTCAAAAGTCTTGAGTCCCGAGTCAGAGAAGTACAAAATTGGACTTAAGACTCAAGACTTTTGACTCAAGACTAAGGACTTAACACTAATGCAACCCGCTAACCCCGCCTGATATTACAAATTTCATCATATCTGCTGCGCTCCTGTCAATAGGTTTCACTTTGTCAGCAGATATGATGACTACCTGTCCGGCAAATGAGTAGGAGTAGGGGAAGTAAACGGCAACATCTCCGGGCAGGTTTAATGCCGAGAGATCTTTTTGTACTATAAAACCTATTTTTTTTAAACCAAACTCATTAACCTCAACCAAAACCGGTTCGTTAAATTTCTTTTCTTCACCAACAAAGGCTTCTGTCAGGTCTTTTATTGACGAATAGAGAAACTTTAAAAGCGGCAAGCGGTTAAGCCATCGGTAAAACCAGCGTTTTATAGGGTCGGTTACCACATTGGTTACCAATATGCCCGCTACTAAAATTATAACCAGCACATTTAAAATACCCAGGCCAGGAATATATACAGGTTTACCGGTTTTGGGGTCGGTCCAAAGCATGCCACTTAAATTAAGTGCGTCATCTATACTTTTTACCGCCCAAAAGATCAAAAGAAAAGCCGCGCCAAGCGGAACTACGATCAATAATCCCTTTATAAAATATCTTAAAAGTGCCCTCGCTATCTGCTTCATCTTAACTCCGGTTTCTATTCGTAAAAGTACACCCTTTTTACCCTTTGCGATACATTTGTTAATATTTCATAAGGGATAGTACCAATTTGGGTTGCCAGCTCATTAATGCGCTGTTGTTCATTAAATATAATAACCTCATCGCCTTCCTTTACATCAACCCCGGTAACATCAAGCATGCACATATCCATAGTTATATTGCCAACAGTAGGCACAAGGGTGCCTTTAACCAGCATTTTACCTACACCGTTGCCAAAAGCACGCAAATAGCCATCGGCATAGCCAATGCGTACGGTTGCTATTTTACCGTCCTTTGCCAGGCTGCCGCTGCGGCTGTAGCTGATGGTTTCGCCCGCTTTTACTTTTTTTACCTGTGCTATGCTGGTTTTTAAACTGGCAATAGGTTGTAAGCCGGTATCAGGGGTAATCATCCCCATATCAATACCATACAGGCCAATGCCGAGCCTTACCATATCATAATGCGCACCGGGCCAGTGGATAATCCCAGATGTGTTGCTGATGTGTTTGATCACTTTATAACCCAGCGTCCGCTCTATCTGCTTATAAGCCTTTTCAAAACTGCTGATCTGTTTTTTAGTAAAGTCGTCATGCTTTTTTTCATCACTGGCAACCAGGTGCGAAAACACAGATTGCACCCGCACATACCTGTTTTCTTCCAGCATATCGCACAATGCTTCCACATCTACATTTTCAAAACCCAGCCGATGCATCCCGGTATCAATTTTTAGGTGGATAGGGTAGTTCAATACGTTCTTTTCCCGGGCATATTTTATGTATTCGTCAAATAAGCCAAAGCTGTAAATAACGGGTTCCAGCTCAAATTCAGTCAGTTTGTCAAATGCTGATGCCTCGGGGTTAAGGATCATTATCGGTAGGCTTATCCCGGTATTACGCAAGGCCACACCTTCGTCAATATACGCCACTGCCAGGTAATCAACCTTGTTATATTGCAATATGTTGGCTACTTCAAATGTGCCGCTGCCGTATGAAAATGCTTTAACCATTGCCATAACCTTTACACCCGGCTTTAACTTCGACCGGTAAAAATTCAGGTTGTTCAGTAAAGCATTCAGGTTGATCTCTAATATAGTTTCATGGGCTTTTTGCACGAGTACGCGGCTGATCCGCTCAAACTCAAAACTGCGCGACCCTTTTATCAGGATGGTTTCTTCCTTAAAATTTAACGCCCGCAAGTGCTGCAGCATAGTTGCCGTATCCGGGTAAAAGTGTTTTTCGGGCACATCGAAATAATCCT
>JAQBOS010000319.1 GCA_028287925.1 Mucilaginibacter sp.
CTGTCTTTTTTCGTCCCATCGGGACGTTTGGTCGGTAGAAAATAGCACGCCATGTAGTTTCGTTCCATCGGAACGATTCGTGAATTCGACATTTTACAGGGCGAAGAGTTTTGTGGGTTAACTTAAACTCATCGAGGACCCCGCGATGGTTTGCAACCATTCATACGCATGGATAATTCCGGATTTCTCTCCTGCTACAGCAAGTGTTTTTTCGCTGCCAAACTGTATTGTCCTGAAAAAAGTTTATATGGAACGCATAGATCAAAGTGAAACACGCTGATTATAAACTAATTACATAAACTCATCAAAAAGCATTCAATTACGGAACGCTTGATTATCAGGTATTTACAATGTGTAAAAATGGAATGTGCTGATAATGAGAATGTTTCATAGCGTTCCGCCCGTTCCGTGTGGAAAAATGGAACGCTTTGCCGGCTTGCAGTCCTTCAGCATCGAATTTAATCCAAAACCGCAAGCCCCAATGCACACTTTGGTTTCAGTCAATAACAAATCGTCACCCTACATCTCCACCCAAAATCCAAATCCCTATCCTCATTTTCCCTAAATTAATTACATTTGGCAAAAACCTTAATATGCAATATTGGCTTGTAAAATCGGAACCGGTAAAATACAGTTGGGAAAAGTTTAATAAAGAAGGCCGCACCTTTTGGGATGGTGTCCGCAATTACCAGGCGCGTAATAATTTACGCGAAATGAAGGAGGGCGACCTGGTGCTGTTTTACCACAGTAACGAGGGTAAAGAAGTAGTAGGGATTGCCAAAGTTGCCAAAGAATTTTACCAGGATCCCACCACCAGCGACCCGAACTGGGTAGTGATAGACCTTGTGCCCGTTGAATCTTTAAAAACCCCGGTAACCCTGGAAGAAATAAAGGCCGATGAAAGTTTAAAGGAGATTCACTTGGTACGCCAGGGGCGCTTGTCCGTAATGGGCCTTAAACGTGAGGAGTTTGACCGTATTGTTGAACTTGGCAGCCGTTAAGCACATGAAAAAAGGATTACAAGTTCGCTATTCGAAAATAATTATTGCCGCGCTTGTTCTTTTTAGCGCAACAGCGGCTACGGCACAGGCGCAATTTAAAGGGCTGGAGAATTTATTTACCACCCCTAAAAGCTACGTGGCCGGTTATACAAAAAATGCCCTGTTAATTGATGGCGATATAAACGATGCCGCATGGCAGCAGGCAAAATGGAGCGATGATTTTATAGATATTGAAGGCGATCTTAAACCAAATCCGCCACTGAAAACAAACATCAAAATGCTTTGGGACGATACCTGCCTGTACATGGCAGTAAAGGTTATGGAGCCGAATGTTTGGGCCACCCTGAAAAAACGTGATGACATCATCTTTATGGATAATGATGTGGAGGTTTTTATCGACCCCAGCAACACAACCCACGAGTATTTTGAAATAGAGTGGAACGCTATTAACAGCATTTTCGACCTGTTTTTGAACAAGCCCTATCGCAACCTGGGCAAGCCCATAAGCAGCTGGGATGTTAAAGGAATGCGGTCGGCTGTTAAGATCCAGGGTACGCTGAATGATCCTTCGGATACGGATAAAGGCTGGACGGTTGAAATAGCAATCCCCTTTAAAGCGCTGAGCTTGGGCAACAGAAGGTCGACACCCGGAGAAGGCACTTTTTGGCGCTTCAACTTTTCGAGGGTGGAGTGGGATACAAAAGTTGTTGACGGTAAGTATGAAAAGCTAAAAGATAATAACGGGCGCAACCTGCCTGAGCATAATTGGGTATGGAGTTCGCAGGGTGTTATAAATATGCATTTCCCCGAACGCTTTGGCTACCTGCAGTTCACAAAAAAGGATAATCCTCCCGCATTTGTTTTACCTTATGCCGAATTGCAGAAACAGTATTTATGGCTGGTTTATTACCGGCAAACTGCATGGTTTAGGGAACATGGCGCTTATGCACAATCGTTAAAAGAGCTTAACGTTGATGATAAGGCGATCATAAACGGGAATGTGAGCGATTTGAAACTGGAAGCTACCCCGCACCAGTTTATGGCGCTGATCACTGATAAAAAAGACAATATTACCTGGAGAATAAACCAGGAAGGTTTAGTTGGTAAATTAAGTAATAATCCCAATGAATAAACGCGAGTTTTTAAAAGCCAGCCTGGTAGTTGGCGCAGCATCTGCTTTGCCTTATAAAGGCTCGGCAGCTATAATTACTTCCGCTAAAAAGCAAAAGAAGCTTAAAAACTGGGTGTGGACCAACCCCAACCAAAAAGATACGGACGATGAGCTTAATACCCGTTACACTGCTTTTAAGGCAGGTGGCATAACCGGGATCTTTTTTGAAGCAGACAGCGAGCGGCATTTCCGCGCTGCCAAGGCTCATGGCCTTGAAGCCCATCGGTGGATCTGGACGTTTAACCGCGCCGAACTGGTGACTATTCACCCTGATTGGTACAGCAAAAACCGCAATGGCGACTCTTGTGCCGATAAGCCACCCTATGTAAATTATTACCGCTGGCTTTGTCCTTCGCGCCCG
>JAQBOS010000670.1 GCA_028287925.1 Mucilaginibacter sp.
AGATGTCCGACAGAAATAGGACCTGCTCGTCACTGAGCCCTTGAGGTACCTTGATCGGACCGACGTCAGCATAGGGGACGCGGAGATACTCGGCCTGGCCGCCGGCGTAGCCGCCCAGCATGTGCGAATAGCCGAAGAGGCCCGCCGGGGAGTGGCCCCAAAGCTTCTCGGCCATCTTGTGATTGGGGTTGGAGCGCTCGCAGCCGGAGAAGAACCCTTTCTTGCAGAAGAAGCATTCGCCACAGGAGATTGTAAATGGAACCACGACGCGGTCGCCAACCTTGAGTTTCTTGTTTTCCGATCCGACCTCGACAACTTCGCCCATGGTCTCATGGCCGAGGACGTCGCCCTTTTCCATCGAGGGCATGACGCCGTCGAAAAGATGCAGGTCCGAACCGCAGATGGCGCAGGCGGTGACCTTGATGATGGCGTCGGGCCCGTCTTGGATCTTGGGATCCGGCACCGTGTCGCATCGAATGTCGTTCTTGCCGTGCCAGGTCAGCGCTTTCATCCGAAATCTTCTTACTGCAAACTGTGTCCTGACAAATTCCGGAAGGGAAATCGGTTCCTTAGTTCCGCGGAACGACAACGGAAAGCAGGGGTTAGGATTCGAAGAATAACACCATAGGAGACTTGGCTTGTCCGCGACCCGACCTTTCGCGATTGTCACCGGTGCGTCCACCGGCATAGGATTTGAATTGGCGAAGCGCTGTGCCAAGAAAGGTACGACCTTCTGGTCGCGGCGGACGAACCTGAGATCGAGAAGTCGGCGGCTTCCCTTCGTGACTCCGGCACCGAAGTCGAAGCCCTTCAGGCCGATCTTGCGACGACCGAAGGTGTAGACAAGCTGTATGCCGCCGCGAAGGGTCGTCAGGTCGACGCCCTTTTGGCGAATGCCGGGCGCGGTCTCGGCCATGCGTTCCTGGACCAGGATTTTAGAAAGGCACGGCGGGTTATCGACACCAATATCAGTGGCACGGTCTACCTGATCCACAAGGTCGGGAACGATATGCGGCGGCGGCATTCCGGGAGAATCCTGATCACAGGATCGATCGCCGGCTTTACCCCCGGCAGCTTTCAGGCAGTTTACAACGGGACCAAGGCCTTCTCAATTCATTCTCATTTGCGTTGCGGGAAGAACTCAAGGACACCAAGGTGACGGTGACGTGCCTCATGCCTGGCGCCACTGAGACGGAATTCTCCGGCGTGCCGAAATGATGGATACTGCTGTCGGGACTGCCGAAAAGGACGGTGCCGCCGAGGTCGCGAACAACGGTTTCAATGCCATGATCCAGGGCGAAGGAGATGTCGTCAGCGGATTCAAGAACAAGGTCCAGTCCGCGGCGGCCAATGCGACGCCGGCCGGCGTTTTGGCCAGCCAGCATCGCAAGATGGCCGCACCCGGCACCGCAATGAAATGCTGGAAGAACACGGTGCCGGACCCATCCAG
Organism: Mucilaginibacter sp.; assembly: GCA_028287925.1. Classification (GTDB taxonomy): domain Bacteria; phylum Bacteroidota; class Bacteroidia; order Sphingobacteriales; family Sphingobacteriaceae; genus Mucilaginibacter. Next base: position 1,451 of record JAQBOS010000670.1, read on the forward strand.
CCAGAATTGTTCGCGGGAGATCCGCTTGCCGTCGCGATAGAGCCGGATCTTCGCGACCTGCTAATCCAGATTCGAGATCAGCTTGCTTCGACGCTGCAGAATCGGCGTGTTGGCGGTCGGCTTCTGAACCGAAACCAGTGAAATCGAGGTTTTTGCGTCCATGGGGGTGCTCCGTTGTTGATGAAGCCGCCATCCCCTGGAATTTGGCTTCGGGCAACGGATGATCTCGGTGGAAATCCAGTATTCCGGCCGATGGGCAAAATGGCCCAGAATCACGGATTTCGAGTCGGACGGCCTCGCCGCATTCCGTGCCCCGCCGTTGACGGCGAATCCCCCAGAAAGGATCGAGCCGGCTCTCATCACCTCAACAGACCGGCGAGCCGAGATGAACTTTCCGACCAGACGGCAATCCTCCGCACCGTGGGAATGCTTCCGCTCGCCGCTCTTCCACCAGCGGCCGGTGTCGCCAGCAAAGCGTCACAGCAACCAAACGACGAGCTGACCCGATTGCGAAGCGATTTGACTGCCCGAAGGGACGTGCTGGACCTGCTTCCGACTGGAAAGTGCCAGTCGCTGATGCATCTCGCGTTGATTTAGTGAAATCAGACAACATCGTTGCGCTTGGGTGGCAGCGTCAATCCGAGCGATCCGAGGTTTACCGAAATGACCTGTCCAATGGACCTTCGGTTGTCGTCTATTGCGGCAACGAAGAGGAGGTCAGCCGAGGATTGCTCATTGCGTTACGCGCAATGGGAGTAGCGATAGTTGAACAGCCCTTCGAGCCGGCAAAGCCTCCTGTCGCGCGAGCAAAGCCGTGAAGGCGCGCATTTTTCAATACCTGCCGCTTTGCGTGTTCTTGTTGGCTGCTTGTGGCCCAACGGCATCGCGGAGTCCCGCAGATGCCATCACGTTCGATACATTAAAACGGCTCGATGATTTCGAGTTTGCAACGGCGGGCGACGGCAAACCGGGCCAATGGTCAATCATTGAGAACGACGCCGGTAGGGTCTTGGCACAGACAGATACCGATCCGTCTGACAATCGCTTTCCGCTTGCCATCTACCGTCCATTTTCCGCACGCGATGTTTACGTCTCGATCCGCTTCATGACAATTTCCGGCGAAACCGGTCAAGCCGCTGGCGTATTCGTCCGATTGGTTGATGATTATTATGTCGCCCGCGCCAGCGCGCTCGAAAATAGCGTTGGCCTTTATCGTGTCGTCGCCGGAAAGCGAGAGATGATCGGATGTATGGAGGTCAACGTGTCGGGCCAAGCATGGCACACTCTTGGCATCGCAGCGAGAGACGAACGCCTCACGATATTTTTCGATGGCAGAGAGCTATTTGTCGCGACCGACAGAAGATATCCGAGGCCCCCGGCAAAGTTGGCTTGTGGACCAAAGCCGACAGCATGACGTGGTTTGAAAGCCTCAAGATCGGGTCTCTCGAATGATAGATGGATTTGGGAGTGCAGCGTCGCGCGCGAAGTTACCAACGCCTGGCCGATCGCAAATCCACTCGCTGTGACGTGCTTCAACCCGACAACCGGTCGCTGTCAACGACCTTGCTTCTGGAATCATTGGGGACGTAGTCTGCTGCGGGGACATCGCAGCCTCCCCATGAAATGGTGATCCCATTCAAGCGCTGCTCGCCCAGTCTTGGGAGCGAGCACATGGATGGATATCCTCTCGATTTTCCGATATTTCTTTTTGCGACTTTTGCAGGTGCGCTTGTTGCTGGCTTGTCCGGCTTTGCGTTTGGGCTGGTTGCGGCTTCGATCTGGCTTTACATCCTTACACCCTTGCAGACTGCAACGTTGATCATTGCATTCGGCTTAATTGTGCAAGGTTATTCGGTCTGGAAGCTGCGACGCGCGCTTGATTGGGGGCGGCTATGGCCATTCCTTATTGGAGCGGCTATCGGCGTGCCTGTCGGCGTGACGATCCTGACATGGGCCAATCCCACGCACGTGCGCGCGGGCGTCGGATTTCTTCTGGTCGTTTATAGTCTCTATGCCTTTTTCCGCCCCGCAATGAAGCCGATCAACGTGGGCGGCCGATTGGCTGACGCCAGTGTTGGATTTCTCAATGGTATCCTCGGCGGCATGACTGGCCTAGCAGGTATCCTGGTCACTATTTGGTGCGGTCTTCGCGGTTGGCCGAAGGATGTGCAGCGCACCGTGTTCCAGCCGGTTGCCGTAGCGATATTCTTAATGAGCGCGCTGTGGATCGGGGCCAAGGGTGCCATCACCGCCGACACGATTAAGTTATTCGTCATCGGGCTTCCGGCGCTATTCGTTGGCACGTGGCTTGGCCTCAAACTCTTTGGCCGACTGAATGAATCCGCGTTCCGGAAGATCGTGCTCGTTCTCTTGTTCACGTCCGGGTTCGTGTTGATGATCTAAAAACACGATTGACAGAACGGGCAGCGTTCGCGTGTACTTGGCCCATGGGGATCGCGATCCCCCACGAGGCGACATGCTGAAGTATCGCGTCCCGTTTCCAACGAGGGCGCAGCCATGTCGTGATACACATCAGTTTCCGTTGACAAACTTTCTAGACTAATCGGCACGGCAAATACGCCGGTGCTCATCGATGTACGGATCGACGAGGATTTCGGCGCTGATCTCGCATTATTCCAGGATGTGAGCAGATCAAAATGATAGCCGAGCGCCTTATCGAGGAGAAGCGTTGGGTAGAGGAGTTTCTGAGACGTCTTGAGGGATTCGTCCGAGAGACGAAACATTGATTTGATGATGCCTATGCCGGCGCCCGCTCCCGCAACGTCTCATAACATTCGCAGGACCTCGCCTTTAACGATTCCCGATCCAGAATTTTGATCGCGCCGCGAGAATAGCTGATCAAGCCCAAGGCTTGGACCTTGCCGGCCACTTCGGTCACCGAGGTGCGGCGGACACCCAGCATCTCCGACAAGAACTCCTGCGTCAGAGTGATGGTATCGCCCCGGGTGCGATCACTGGTCTGCAGGAGCCAACGACAGAACCTCCTTTCAATAGGATGGAGTGCGTTGCACGCAGCGGTAATCCGCGCCTGGGAGAGCAGCACCTCATTGTATTGCACCGAGAGATTGGCGATGACCGGGCTCGCAGCCGTTAACCGCCGATACGCTGGGGCCGGCACACGGCACACCGTTGATGTCACCTGAACGATCGCTCTAACTGAGGATATGTAAACCCCAAGGCCGGCCATTGCCCCGACAACGCCTTCGTATCCAACCGTGGCCGTTTCGATCGCCTTTCCAGTCTTCATCATGATGACCAGCGAGATCATCCCGCTTAAGGGAAAGTACACTTCGGAGACTTCGTCGTCCGCCTCGCACAGCACCGTGCCCTGGGGAAGCCAAATCACCGTCGATTGCTGGACGAGACGCTCGTAATCTTCACGCGGCAACGCCGCCAGCAGTTTGTTGCTATTGGGATCCAGGGGTGACACGGCGTGTCCTAACCCGGTCGGTCTGGGCCATCGCAGCGGGGATGAAAAGGGCGTCCGAGAACCGCCTCCGCAGCCTGCATGTTACATCAATCGACCTGCAACGACGATCTAATGTAGACGGCCGCGGGTCAAGCCGAGCCAGAACCTTAACGGCGCCGGTGTACCCGGCCTTCGTCCATCAATGCTTCACGTCTCGGATAATACCGGTGAGGCGCTCGACGAATTTATCTCCCCAA
>JAQBOS010000361.1 GCA_028287925.1 Mucilaginibacter sp.
GCATCAATGTTTGTTGGTGACAACACCAACAAAGGCGAGGGGACGACGCGCGCAGTGGCCTGTCCGCCTGCTAAGCATGGCGGACAGGCCACTGCCCACATGCTTCGAGCGCCTCAGCATGACACCCGTTTTTTGCCTTCCCTTTCAATCTCCCAACCCCTTTAATGACTCAACCCCCTTGCAGACCCCAACCCGATCATATAGTTAACAGCTGCAATCAAGTTGCCGCTTTTAACCACCGTATTATCAAAGTTTTTACCATAGGTAAATGATAAATTCTGATTCTTCCCCACCTTATAATTCAGCGAAAAATCATACTTATCCGTCCTCGACGGGGTGGAGACATGGTTGCTTGTATAGTTGTTATCGTTATAAAATGGCAGGCGGTTAATATACTCGGCCGAAAGGGTAAGCTTATCGGTAAAGTCTTTATACAGGCGCAGGCCCAGGTCAAGGTCGCCGATGTCAATATCTTTTACAACCTGGTTAATGTCGTTTTTGTAAAAGCGGTTAAAGTTGGCGGCATATCGCACTAAAAACATAATATTGCTGCCGTTCTGTCCCTCATAGCCAAAAGTAAGCCAAGTAGCAAACTTCGACAGGTACGACTGATTAAACGAGCTATCCGGGAAATCTAAAACAGTACCTGCAGCCCAATCCATCGTAAACCCATAACGCCTGAACGAGGTTTGATTGGAGAGCTGACTGAGCTGAGTAACATAAGCCTTGTTTTTTGTGCTATCGTTTTTATGGATCAGCGCCAGTGCTTTGGTGTTCTGCGCGTCAATCATTGATTGTATGGCTTTTGCAATTGCGGCCGCTTTGTCCGGATCGCTGGTTACAGATTGTAACCGCAGTTTCCTTAACTGATTAATAGCAGCGGTGTCGGCATTCCTTAAGCTATCCCTGATTTTTTTACTGCTTTCGGTGTATTGCGTAAGAACTTTGGTAACGGTTGAATCCCATTTGGTAAATTCCTTTCCAACCTTACCCCTCAGGATAGAGAATTTAACAGAAATGCCGATCTGCCTGAATTCAGACGAATCTTTAACGGAGTTTGCTGTTGTTGAGCCCAATGAAAAAACGAATGTTTGTTTAATGTTGTTGCCCACATTTTTATTATCAATAAATTGCTCAAAGCTGCTTTTTCCGCCAAAAACCCAAAAAGGGGCAATTTCCAGGGCGTAGCTTTTTGGTACGGTAGAAAGGTTATTGCTGGCATTGCCAATAGAAAATGCAAAGTCGGTAGGGTTTTTTGGGCGTTCAATGTCACTTGGCGAGATCCCAAGCAAGTTGAATGCCGGCGAAGACGGCGCTCTCAGCTGATCGAAGTTTACCACCGTATCTTTTTGCTGTGCAAAAGCGGGTGCTGCCCCAGCAACTAAAAGGAGAAATAAAAGTAGATGTTTAAGTTTCATTTCAGGCAATTTAAAACATTATGTAGGTCATTAAATGCGAAATAGGATCTCCTGCCGCATTAAAGTTCTGATCATCAGAATCAGGTGCATCCGGCCCGGAACCTTTTAAAGTATAATCAACCTCGGAGTTGCCCGCGGGTGTTACTTTTATTGCAGTAGTAGTAACATTTACAGTAGTACCTGCAAGGCTGGCATTTGTTCCAATCTGAAGATTGTTAAAATTACTCTGGATGGCCGGGAGTTCCGCACCGTCAATATCTATAATTGTAGTAATACGCTGTCCGCAAACTTCATTAACTGAAAGCGTGATCGGTGTTGCGCTCCCGTCTGTAAAAACTGTTCTTGATGGCATAGGTAATTATTTGTAACAGGTTTGGTGGTCAATTAATTACTAAAGTAGTAAAATAAATAGAGTTCATCAAATTCTTTAAAGTTTATCAACGGGCATGATGCCCTTGTTGGTGTTGTCACCAACAAGCAGGATGAAGCCGCAGAAAAGCGTTGGAGAGGGTTGCATTTAGGGTACATACTATAGGCATCGCGTTTTGTTGGTGACAACACCAACAAAGGCGCGACAGGCATAAAAAAAGGCTCCCGGATCACTCCGGAAGCCTTTAAATAAGTTCAATTTCCCTAACTACAAATACTTTGTAATATCCGCAGATAACGGGGTAGTAGCCGAACGGAAGCGGTGGATCAAATTACCATTCTCGTCAATCAGGAATTTTTCAAAGTTCCATTTGATCTCGCCTGTAAAATCAGGGTTTGGCGCCTCTGTTAAGTACTTAAACAGCGGATCAATGTCATCTCCCTTAACGCTAACTTTTTCGCTGAGCGGGAAGGTAACACCATAGTTTTTTTCGCAAAATGTTTTGATCTCAGAATTTGCGCCCGGTTCCTGCTGACCAAAATTATTGGCAGGGAAACCTACAACAACCAGCTTGTCTTTGTACTGATCGGCCAGTTTCTGCAATTCTTTGTATTGTGGGGTAAAGCCGCATTTTGAAGCGGTATTAACTACCAATACTTTTTTCCCTTTGTATTTAGCCAGGGAAAAAGCTTGTCCGTCAATTGATTTCAGTTTAAAATCATAAACCGATTTTGGCGCGGTGACAAACATAAAAACAAAAATTAAAGCAAGTATTTTCATGATATTAAAAAATTGGTTTTAGTGTAATAGAATATACGGATGTTTTCAAAGATGCGTTGCCTCGCTATTTGTCATTCTGAACGCAGTGAAGAATCTTATTCATCCGATGGGTCTGCGTCATACTTGTCCTGCGTTCATGTCCGGGCGGATAAGATTCTTCGCTCTCGCTCAGAATGACAAAAGAGATAAGGTAAAATTAGCTAATAAAGCTTCTCTTATTCAAATAGAAATCTTCTTTTAATGTCATTTTTTTCTTATCCGGGGCAGATTTATCTGTGTAGCCCAGCAGGTGCAGTGCGCCGTGGATGATCACGCGGTGCAACTCGTCAGCTTCAGTCTTGCTAAACTTTAGTGCGTTTTCGCGGATGCGGTCGATAGAAATAAAAATATCGCCAATAATGGTATTAGCGATCTCTGAGTTATCAAATGTTATAATATCAGTATAAGTATCATGATCCAGGTACTGCTGGTTCATCTGCAACAGGTAGCTGTCTGAACAAAAAACATAGGTAAGCTCTTTTAGCTTATACCCTTCGGCCTGTATGGTTTCGGTAATCCACTGCCTTACAGCTGTTTTGTTTTTTAATTTATAGGTGATGTCTTCTTCAAAAAACTGGATAGCAGGCATTAGATCTTAAAGTGAAGTTCAACTTCATTTCCTTTGGTGTTAAATATGCACTGGTCTGCCAGGTGTTTTAATATAAACACGCCGCGGCCGGTAAGGTTCTCCAGATTTTCGGGAGCGGTTGGGTCAGGCAGGTTGTTATAGTCAAAACCATCGCCTTCGTCAGTAACCGTCCATATAATGCGGCGACCTTCCACATCGGCATTCACAATAACTTTTTTGCTTTCGTCAAGCTTGTTGCCATGCGTAATAGCATTGTTGGCGGCTTCGCTAAGGCATGTCATCATGTTAGCGAAGGTGTCTTCACTTATGTTGTGTTTATCGGCAATCTCTTCTATCAAATTCTCCAGCAAAGTTATGCTTTCTTGTTTTGAAGGAAGCTGTAAAGTGTACAGTTCACTTGCTTGAACATTTGATTGGTCCATGTCATTTTGCGTTGAGTAGATCAAAGTATGATTTTATTTTTGATTTATAATAAAAATTTAATTCGGGCGGAACGGTCCGCACCTGTTCTGTTTGTTTTTCTTTGGCTTGCTGGTATTCCTGCAATGCTTTTATATATCCCGGAGGAACATCTTTACCTGCTTTGCTTTCGCGCTGCTGATCCTGTTCCCGCTCCTGTTCTGCCTTTTCAGCCTCCAATAACCGGGTCTGAATTTGCTGCTGCCGTTTAATGGCATCCTCCGTTATTCTCCTGTTTACGAGATCACGCTCAGTTTGTTCCATTTCTTTCGAAATTTTATCCAAATTCCCTAAACCGCCCGTTCCGTCCTTGTTTTCTTCGCGGTTTATTTGCTGTAACGCCTCCCTGATCTGCTGTTGCTGCCGGGCTAATTTAGCTAATTGTTCGCTTATATTTCCATTATTTCCGCTTTGACTTTTTCCCTGGTTTCCCTGCTGGCCCTGCTGCTGCATTTGCTCCTTTGCCTTTTGCATATTTTGGTTTAGCTGCTGCTGCATCTTAGCCAGCTGCGATACCGATTGCTGTTTTCCCTTGCCCTTGCCACTCTTTCCTTTTTTCTGCATATTCTGCAGCTGATCAAGCGCTTCGCTTAGCAAAAGGGCCAGGTTATTCATGCTGGTCATGGCGTATTGCTGGTTGCGTGTGGCTTCTGCCGTGCGGCGGTCGCCCAGGTTTTCAAGGGCCTCGTCAATATGGCTGTTTATGCCGGTAACCTCCGTATTTACCGTGCTCTGGATCTGCGGAATGCGCCTGCTCAAGGCATACAGACTGTCTTCCGCTGTTTTCAGGTTATCCTTTATATTTTTTTGATCCTGCGCCAGCTTAATATAGTTCGGATCGGTCGGATTCGTCGTTTTCAGCGTCTGCATCACTTTCTCCTGCTCGAATGAACTATTAACGAGATTTTTTAACAATTCGCGCAATTGCTGCGCATCAACCATATTTTCACTCTCCTGACCCTCCGATTCCTTTTGCTGCATTTTTTCGGCAAGCTGCTTCATTTCCTTGGCCGCCTGTTTTTGTGGTTGCGCCGCTTTTTTCGGGTCGTTCTTTTTTAGCTCGTCGCTGCTTTTTTCCATTTGCTGCTCAATGCTTTGTTCTTCCTTTTTCGGGTCTTCAAATGGTTGCTTATGCTCGGCCTGCTCGTTTGTTTTTTGCAGATCGTCCAATGATTTTTTAACATCCTGGAAATCATTGTTCAGCTTTTGCTGCTCTTTTTGCAGATCCTGCTTATCAGTATTGGGCTGCTGCCCCTGGTCCGACAGCTTTTGCTGCTGATCGGCCAGTTTATTAAGCTGGTCAACATTCTGATTCAGCTTTTGTTCAAAGTCCAGCTTTTTATAAAGCTCCAGCATGCGGTCAAGCTCTTTTTTTAGCGATTTATTGTCGCTCTGCATTTTCTGCAACTCGTCCCTTGCTCCCTCTTTTTGCTCCTGTTCCATCATTTCCTGCAGACGCTGCAGCATTTCCTGTGTTTTAGGGTCAAGCACATTGCTCAGCAGCTGGTCCATTTGCTTTTGCTTGTCGGTAAGGTCTTTATCCTGCTGCTGGTTTTCCTGGCGATTGTACTGGTTCTTTTTGTTATCGGCCTGCACTTCTTTTACCAGGTCGTTCAAATCCTTCCGTTTCTGTAAAAGGTCTTCAATCTGTTTTTTCTCATCAAACGAGAGCGTGTTTTTATTCAGTAGCAGCTGGTTTAGCTTTTGCGAATCTTTTTCTATCTGCCCCGCCAATTTAATGGCCGATTCCATTTTTTGTTTGATGGCCTGCGTGCCGGCATTCAGCTGCTCGTTCAACTCCTTAGCATCCGGAATGTTCAGCGTCCGCTCCGGCGACCGTACCTTTTTCGGACCGTTCACCTCATCATTATCTGCCACCTCAAAATAATAGGTAACCTGGTCGCCGGGTTTTATGCCCATGTCTTTCAGGTTCCAGAAATAAAAGAAGTCGGATTGTGTCTGCGCCAGATCAGCCTTAACAGGCTTGCTATAATTCTTCACATTTGCTTTATCCCCGGGCGCGCCAACCGCATAATGAAAGGTCAACGCCGAAAAGCCATGGTCATCCTGGATGCGTCCGTTAAAATAAAGCGTTTTCAGGCTTACCGAGTCCTGTTTTTCCTGTACCAGGATGGATGGCATTTCATCCGTAATCACATTAACCCGGTAACTTGCCGAATCGCTGTGGTTTACCTGTGTATTTACAGGCGTTATTTTATAGATACTGTTTTTAATGATCCTCTCCCTGTGTTCAAAAACATCAGGTACGGTTGAAGTTATACTGCCGCCTGCGCCATTCATGTTAAACAGCACTTTAGTTGCATTTTGGGTATGCAGGCTCCAGGTAACAACGGTTCCGGCAGGGATGGTTAAATCGCCCGCATTTTTTAAAGTTTCGTTTTTTTTATGCAGGTAGGCCGGGTAATTCAAAGCCACATCAAAATGCAGCAGCGCCGGGCGCAGGTTCACCTTTATCTCGTATGGCGCTGATGTAAAGCCATTGGCCGTTAATTTAAAGGCAGTGTTTTGCTGCAGGTTAGTAAACAGGTAATGAAATTTGGTGATATTTTCCTTATCCAGCTTAAAGGTGGTGTTGGCTGTTTCAACATACACATCGGCAGGCAGCTTATCGCCCTCCAGCTTTAGATCGAGCCTCAGGTCTTCGCCCTGTACAACCGACAATGTTTTATTTTGAACGATAAAGCTAAACGGTGCAATTGGCACAAAATATTCATTATGCCTGATGAGCCTTTTGGTGCTTTCCGTTAAAATCGATGGTGCTGCAAAAGCAATAATGCAGATCACCCCCGCCGGGAACAAGATCCACTTTAAATATTTACGGTTTTCCTTCAGGTTTATGGCCGACGGAAAGCTCACCGGTTTTAAAGTTTCTATTTTTTGGTTGATGCTGGCTTCAATAAGCGCGCGGTGCTGCACATCTTCGCCAGCCTGTTTTTTAAGTTGCAGCGTATTCAGCAGCTTATCATGCACATCGTTAAAATGCTTGCCTATGATTTCTGCAGCCTCATCATGCGTTAACGATTTACCCAGCTTTAACCAGGCTAATAACGATGGAATAATCAGCCAGGCAATCAGTCCGATATTCAGCACAATGAATAAATAAAACAGCAGCGTACGGAAAAGGATATTAAAATTGCCGAAATATTCGCTCAGCATGATCACTACATAGGCCGAAAAAATGCCCGCGCCAAGAAATATCAATCCCCGCAAAAAATTATTGAAATAATATTTCCTGATAAAGATGTTGATCTTATCTATTAAGAGCTCATAATTATCGGTAGTGTTCATATTTCAGCGCAAGATATACCTTAGGCAATTTAACGTAAAAAGCCTAAAATATCTTACACCGGGAAATTATAAAAAAAAAACTAAGATTTATAGGATTAAAAGATTTTAGGGTTTTTTTGAACCATGATTTATAGGATTAAAAGATTGCCATGATCAAAGCATCAGGAAATCCTAAAATCAAGCGTATGGTTCAAAAAAAGATCGCCACAATCAAAGCATCAGAAAAATCCTTTAAATCTCTAAATCCCGGTTTTGCTATCCAAACTCTTTATAAACGCAATCACTTCCTCACTTTCCTTATCGGTTAAGTTCAGCTTATCGGCAGCCAATGTTTGATTATCAACTTTATACCCTAAACCAGCCCCGCCGCCTTTGTTATAAAAGTCCATTACCTGCTTCAGGGTTGTGAATACGCCATTGTGCATGTATGGTGCGGTGCGTGCGGCATTGCGCACAGTAGAAATTTTAAAGGCATGTTTAAAGGCGTTAACATGCAATGTTTCGTACCTGCCCATATCGGGATCAATTTCTTTTTCGGCAAGGGTTTTGGGCACGCCAATAACCTCGCTTTCAATAATTGCATATTGCGGCGGGAATGAGCCGTTAAACAGTGGCATATAATGACAGGTGCCGCACTTGGCTTTTCCCATAAACAGGTTAAATCCATTAATCTCTTCCTGGTTCATGGCGGTTTTGTTGCCGCGCATATAGTCGTCAAAACGGCTGTTCAGCAAAGTAAGGCTGCGGACATAAGAGCCAATGGCATTCATTACCTCAAGCGTATCGATATTTTTTCTGGTTTTTACAGGGAAAGCATCCGAAAACAGCCGGCGATAGTTTTTATTCTGCCAAAGCTTTTCTGCGGACATTAGCATGGAGCCGTGCATTTCATCTTTATTGCCCACAACGGCACTGGCCTGGTCTTCCAGTGTTATGGCGCGCAGATCATAAAACTGGCCGGGCTGCAGGGCTGTATTTATCAATGTCGGGGTATTCCTTTTAAGCAGTTTATTTGTATTGATGATGGTGTTTTTCACCAGGCCATCGGTGAACGCTTTATCAGGCTGATGGCACGACTGGCAACTCCTGTTCCCCTCACCCGAAAGGATTGGATCGGCAAACAAAACCCGGCCTAAAGCCACCTTCTTTTCAGTTACATAAGACGACTGGCTGGGGGCATAAGAATTTATGTTGAAAGCATCCTTATCAAACATTGTTTTTGCACCCTGGTTCAATAAATAATTGTAGGTTATTATATGGAGATTTAATTTTTTCTCGAGTTCAGTGATGCTTATGGTTAACGGGTTGCCATATTGGGTGATGAACCTCGCGCGATCAAAGGAATTGAAATCCGGATGACGTTCAAGATAGGAGCAGGCCGCATTAAACTTGCCGTTCATTTTTTCTGCCTCATCACCGTCGGCATATAATGTTATGTTTCGTTGCACATTCCGTAAAGCCATTGCCGATTCATGCATGCTTTTTAAGGTGAGCGGATTATCAAAGCCGCTTATACCAAGTGATAATACCCGGAATACCTCCTGTTTGGTAGCGTCAAACACTTGCCAGTCGAGGATGTCGATAAATTTAAAATGCGATTTGTAGCGGTCTATCCCGGTTTGTAAAAGATTGAGCTGCCTGATTATTTCTGATTTTTTTGTTGGGTCATACTTAGGGAACAGCATACCCTCAATAACCTGCAGCCCTGCAGGTTCAAATACCTGCCCGCTCATTATTTCAATTTCCTGTACGGGCGGCCCGTTCACAAACCTTGAATTTTGGGGATCGAAGAATTCCACCGCCCATTCAAACTTTTTAAAGGCCAACCGGGCATCAAGGAAGAGGCTTTGCACCCTTTTTTCATTAACATGATTGTTTTTAACGGCAGCCAGTAAATTATTCCTTGTCTGTGCGAAGCTATCAACCTGTGCTATGAGTGTTTGTGCAATTGCTTTTTCCGGGGCGGGTTTCAGCCTGTTGCACGAATAGAATAAATAGCCCGTTATGGTGATTAAAATGGCTGCTATTATGGTAAATTTCTTCATTATTTAAAATACCAAAAGGGAACGGCTGCTGCCGTCCCCTTTTGTTTCGATAATTACATTTTGAAATACGAACCAGGTTTAGGAAAAGAGTTTATTTTGCTATTGAAAATTAAATGCGTTTGAAAGCGGGTTAGCATTTTTATCACGATCGGCAAGCGGGGTTAAACCCCATCTTTTCTCAATGAATGAAAGGATACTAACTGTTTCATATTGCGTATGGTCAACATAACCTTGTTTTGCAAACGGAGATA
>JAQBOS010000548.1 GCA_028287925.1 Mucilaginibacter sp.
TTTCACTCAATTTTTTTAGCATCATGCGTGCCATTTTCATAGAGAATAGCCTTTACAATTTTTCCTTTGTCATCCTTCACAAATTCAACTTCAACATCAATTTTCTTTAAAAAAAATTTATTTTGAGATTCAGGGAAAAGCTGCTGTTTTTGTTGGCCGGTTGGTTGTCCGTATAGTTTGCTTCCTTCCAGGGTTACGGCAAATGATAGTTTGGAGGAGATCTCGTATTTGCCAGTGTATTTCTGTAAAATAGTGTCGGCCAGGGCAATCTCCTTTCTGAATTTCGAACGGTTTAATCCCTTAAAGTCGTAAACTTTAGCAACGCTGTTTACAATCTCGTTCATAATGGCCTCATTATCGGAGTTTACCATTACAACTACGCCATTTCCTCCTTCCATACTGCCAAAGTACTGGCACCTGAAACCTTCATTTGCCCCACCATGTTCAAAGTATTTTACACCGTCCTGCAAGCTATCTATAAAAACGCCTAAAGCAGCGTATTTATTCAGGTAGGGGGTCAACCTCAACTTTGTATTTTGCTGATTAATCACTTTATGAGATTTACCCTCTAAGGCTAATTGTGTTTCAATAATATACTTAGACAAGTCTGTAGGGTTGGTCCACAAGCCTGCCGCGGCCTGTTCCGGATATATATGGTATTTGCCTGGCAACGCTTTTCCGTTGTACCGGTAGGCGGTAGCCAGCAGTTCTGATTTTATACCGGCCGGTGGCTGGGTGTAGGTGCTACCGGTCATCCCCAGCGGTTTCAAAACATTATTGTACATAAATTTATCATAGGCCTGGTGGGTAACATCCATCACTATCAATTGTGAAATGGTAATACCTCCGCCTGAATATTCGGATTTTATACCAGGTTCATACATGGAATGTATCGCAGGTGAATTAGCTGGTTTTTTACCTTCAAGTATTTGCTCAATTGTCGGTATTTCCTTTCCTTTTTCGTAGCCGCCAAAACCATGGACGGTTAAACCGCCTGTATGGCTCAACAGGTTGGCAATACTGATCTTTTTATTTTTAGACAGGGAATCATAAGGGAACTTCCAGCTTGTAAGGTAAGTGTTGATATCGGCATAAAGATCTATCTTTTTCTCCTGCACCAATTTAAGCACCCCAACCGAATTTAGCGACTTACTGATGGATGCCGCCTGGAACAGCGTTTGCGGTGTTACAGGGGTCTTCAGGCTGTCGTCTGCATAGCCGTACCCTTTTGCCCATTCCAGTTTGTAGTTATGAATAACCGCAACGCTTACGCCGTGTACTTTGTAAAATGCCATCCGGTCCTCCATGGTCGTAGGTCCATCATTTTCGGTTTGAATATTGGGAATCAGGTTTTTCTCAACGCGCTGGATCTTTTCATTGACCTCTGACGAGTATTGTGCGGAGGCATTTATTTTGATGAATAGAATTAATATGCCGGTAAATAGCAGGATACGGGTTTTCATAGCAGTTAGGGTAATTAAAAACAAGGTACACATAAACCTATTTATTATGACAAATTAATTTGCAAATGGCATAAACGCGTACTTATGGGGCGTTTGAAACGAAGATGAACTTGCGCGTTAACCATTAGAACTTATCATAACAAATCGTCAAAAAGCAAACAACGCGGATGTTTTATGGTTATCAAAATAACAGAACTACTTAAAAGAATCTCACATGATAACATATAACAACTTAGTGGAAGCCACTAACGATTTGATGAAAAGAGGATATACCGAAAACCTGAGTTTGGAAGGGGATACGGTTGATGATAAAGATAAAAATATCCATATGACGGCAGACGATATTGAGATTGATGAGTTTTACCGTTTTGAGGGTGCCAGTAATCCGGATGATATGTCGATAGTTTATGCGGTTACTTCAAAAAAATACAATTTAAAGGGAGTGCTGGTTAATGCCTTTGGTACTTATGCCAATGACAGCTCATCAGCTATTCATGCAAAATTAAACCACGACCAGGTTAGCGATAACCTTAACCGGGAAGATAAACCGGAAGCCTAATTTCGTATTGCTCGTGAATTGATGCTTAGTCTTGTAAACTCAAATCAGGATTATTCACTAAAAAGGTGTAAACATTTTCCATGAGGGACATAATTTTGATTAATCAGGTAAAATTGAAACACTCTGATTATGAGTTATTTATAATAAGTCATTAAAAAAGCAAAAAATTAATAGTTATTGATTATCAGGTACTTATATATTGTCATTTACTTAAGTGTCTTATAGTCAGCATGTTTCACAGCGTTCCACCTGTTCCGCGTAAAAATGGAACGCTTTGCCGGCGTGGACACACAAACGTGCGCTTCGCCCCATTTAAAGCTACGACTGCACGCGGTTGGAGAAGAGTTCAGGGTGAGGTGACCGTTTGCTTATGTCGAATTCACATTAAATTATGTAAACCCACTTTTTTTGAAAAAATGATTCGCCTGCACCAATTAGCCATGATAGGTTATATTGAACACGAAATGGGGTGTCACCCTGAGCCTGTCGAAGGGCGACGAGCGCAGAGGCCTTTGCCCGCGTCGTGGTTCGACAAGCTCACCATGACAGGCTCGCCCTTGTCATTCCTCCTTCAGAATCAATGGGGTTTTATATCTCCGGGTTGCATAGGGAGCTATAAAATCCTGCTTTCTAAAACATTGCAAGCAATTTCTTCCCTCTCGATTGTATAGCAGGCGAGCCGTTCCGCATCAGGAACTTAATTTGGCTTGCCAGCTCTTCAGCTACCCATGGATAACGGTGGCGCAGGTTAAATAATGCTTCGGATGCAAAAACTTTAACGGCGATTTTAACTTTAGGATCAATCATCCAGTCGAAGCATTGCTCAACTGCGGGTTCAAGATCCAGTGCACTTAATTTCGCTTTTATAGCGGGCAGCATCCCCGGATCAGTCAAATGCATCAGGATTTTTGCATAATGCCTTTGCGGGCCGGGGTATTTAACATCCTTAAATCGCGATAGCAGGTATTCAAGTTCAAATTCATATCTCAGAGGATCAGCCAGCAAAAGATTTTCCATGATCCAGCTTGCCCTAAAGGCTATTACTTTATCAGGGTAAAAGGTAATATCAATCAGATCGCGCAAGGCAAATTGCTGCTCACTCAACATCCGTCCAAGCTCAAGCACTTTAGGTTTCCCTAACGAATTTGTAATTTGCTTTACCAGCTCGTCTTTTGAGATCATCTTATTCGGTAAAAGTCGAAAGGTGAATGGTTAAAGGTATCAATCAGGTAATAAAAATCAAACAATAACTTTACAACCTTTCAACATTACAACGTTTCAACAATCAACAAAAACTCTACATTTGCTTTCCGTTAATTGAAAATTCAGAAATGGTTAAATTCAACCGATTTACTTTAGATAATGGTTTGCGCGTTATTGTGCACGAAGATCATACAACCCCAATGGCGGTGCTTAATATACTTTATGATGTAGGCGCCCGCGATGAAAACCCCGAACAAACAGGCTTTGCACATTTATTTGAACACCTGATGTTTGGCGGATCCGTAAATATTCCAAGCTATGATGAGCCTTTGCAGCGTGTAGGCGGCGAAAATAATGCCTTCACCAGCAACGATATTACCAATTATTATATCACTCTTCCATCGGCAAATATCGAAACCGCCTTTTGGCTGGAAAGTGACAGGATGTTAAGCCTGGCATTTAGCAAAAAAAGCCTGGAAGTGCAGCGCAACGTGGTGATTGAGGAATTTAAGCAGCGCTACCTTAATCAGCCCTACGGCGACGTATGGTTAAAGCTGCGGCCGATGATCTACAAAAAACATCCCTATCAATGGGCAACCATAGGTAAAGAGATCAAACATATTGAGGATGCTAAGATTGAAGATGTGAAGGCATTTTTCAAAAAACATTACAACCCGCAGAATGCCGTTATGGTTGTTGGGGGTGATGTTAGTTTGGAACAGGTAAAACAACTGTCTGCAAAATGGTTTGGACCGATCCCGGCAGGTGAAAAATATCACCGTAATTTACCACAGGAGCCTGAACAGCATGACGAACGCCGTTTAACGGTTACAGCTAAAGTGCCGTTAAATGATGTATACATAGCTTTCCAAATGGGTGACCGTTTGGATAAATCATATTACGTTGCAGAATTGCTTTCTGATATCCTGTCGCGCGGTAACTCCTCCCGCTTATACCGCAGCCTGGTAAAAGAAAAACAGATCTTTAGCGAAGTACATGCTTACATGACTGGCAGCCTTGATAAAGGTATATTTGTATTTGAAGGCAAACCGCTTGAAAATATCAGTACTGAAGCTGCCGAGGCTGCTATTTGGGAAGAGCTGGAAACGATAAAAACAATTGAGATCCCGGCTGATGAATTAACCAAGGTTAAAAACAAAACCGAATCAACCATGATATTTTCTGAAATGTCATTACTGGATAAGGCAATGAACCTCGCATCATTTGAGTTGCTTGGAGATGCTGACCTGTTAAACAAGGAAACAGCGAAATACCTTGAGGTAACTACAGAACAAATCAAAGAGCTGGCTAATAAATTATTCAGAAAAGATAATTCTTCAACGCTAATATATTTGGCGGAGAAGGTTGCCTAATCACCCATTGGTAATCACCAATGACAAATGACCAATGACAAATGACCATAGATAGAAAACAAGCCCCCGAATTCAGGGCAATAGATAATATAAACCTGTTAAGACCCGCTCACCAAAAGCTGGATAATGGCTGCAATATATTTTGCTTCAATTCAGGTGACCAGGAACTGGTAAGAATAGAGTGGGTATTTGGGAACCAACGCTTTAATCCCGAAAAACCATTGCTCAACGTGGCGGTAAATACCATGCTTACCGAAGGCACAGGTAAGCTAACCGCGGCCCGGATTGCCGACAAGGTAGATTTTTACGGGGCATTTTTGCAGGTTGATTATGGGTACGACAATTCCGTAGTAACGCTGTATAGTTTAAATAAGCATTTACAGCATACTTTGCCGGTATTGAAAGATATTTTAACCGATTCAATTTTCCCGGAAAATGAATTGGAAACTTATATCCGCAACCAGCAGCAAAAG
>JAQBOS010000401.1 GCA_028287925.1 Mucilaginibacter sp.
TTACCACAACCTTGGGCTCCGAAAATATGTTTGGGCTGCAGCCTTACCTGTACAAGGAGGGATTTGTTTATCATTTGATCCCTTTTAAACCGGAAACCGATAAATCAGCCGGACAGGGCACAAAAACAAATAGCCTGGTGATGTATAATAATGTGGTGAATAAATTCAAATTCGGGAACTATAAAAAGGCAAAATACCTGGACGATGTAGCATTAACCCAGTTTTATCTTACAATGGAAATTACTTTTAATGACCTTGCGCAAGGCCTTATAAAGGATGGGCACCACGATCTTGCATTAAAAGCTGTTCATAAATTTGATGAGAAAATGCCTGATATTAATCCTGATATTGATACCGCCGCACAAAAATTTTTCCTGGCAGAGAATGCGTATAACCTTGGTGATAAGGCTTTGGGCACCAAATATGTAAAAGGCGTTGCCAACTATATTGCTGATCAGCTTGACTATAACTACAGCCTGCTGAAAGATAACAAGCCAAATATCGATGTGCATACCGTTCAGCTTGGCGTACAGTTGTTAAACGGAATGGCCGATACTACGCGGAACAATAATGAAATGGAACTAAGCAAACAATTGCAGGCCCAGCTAAAAGATTATAGTAATAAATTTGCTGTTTTGATGCGGTAAAAATGTGTGCGTGAAAAAAAACTTGAAGCTGCCTCAAAAATAAAATCATAAAAGCCTCCGTGTTACTCTGTGCTTTCTTTGCGCACTTTGTGGTAAAAAATTAACCGCAGAGTGCGCAAAGAATACGCGAAGTTCACAGAGGTCAAATATTATTTTGTTTTTAAATTCATTTATAGCTCTTAAGGCAGTTTTAAGTTTTTTCATTATAGGTCTTAATATTACATTCCTTTCTATTTATTTTTTCCACTATGAAGCAACTGGCATGTTAATGGCTACGTACTTATAAATAAACATATATGCCCTTTATAGCAGCAACAGCAAAAATAGATCTACCCTATAAAACGGAACAGACCGAAGCCAGAAAGCAGGCGCTGGAGTTATTTTCGAAGAACTTCCCCGAAGCAAAGCGCCTGATCTTCGCGTTTGATAATACAGAGATCAAATACCGTAACTTTTGCAAACCGCTCAGTTATTACGAAAAACCGAACACTTTTGAGGAGCGGAATAATGAGTATATAAAAACAGCCTTAGATTATTCAATACAGGCTACAGAAGATTGTATTGCCAAAGCAGGCATTGTTAAAGAAGATATTACCGACATTCTTTTTGTTTCAACAACCGGCCTTGCTACGCCAAGCCTTGATGGTATGATCATTAATAAAATGCGGCTCAATCCGCACGTTAACCGTTCCCCTCTATGGGGTTTGGGTTGCGGTGGGGGTGTATCCGGCATGGCAAAGGCAAATACTGTAGCGAAGGCTAACCCGGATGCTGTGGTGTTGCTGGTTGCTGTTGAACTTTGCTCATTAACCTTAATAAAAAGCGATTACAGTAAAAGTAATTTTATCGGGTCCAGTCTGTTTTCCGATGGGATAGCGGCCTGCATTATAAAGGGGGATAATCATAAGCATAATAATGAGGTTATCTACGTTGGGTCGTCAAGCAAATTATATTATGATTCGCTTGAAGTTATGGGCTGGGATTTCCAGGATACAGGTTTTAAAGTGTTGTTTTCAAAAGATATTCCCACATTTATCAAAGAACATATTAAAGAGGATATCGACGAGTTTTTATCAAAACATCAACTGCAAATGAGCGATATAAAGAATTTTATTTTTCATCCCGGAGGTAAAAAAGTGCTTGATGCTTACCAGGATACCTTAGGCGTTGAAGGCGACTTCCTGAAAACAACCCGTGAAGTAATGAATAATTACGGTAATATGTCGAGCGCAACTGTATTATATGTGCTCGAAAAATTTATGCGCGAAGGCTTTGAAGAGGGTTACGGTCTAATGCTTTCTATGGGCCCCGGCTTTTCAAGCGAAATGGTGCTGTTGAAGGTTAGTTGATTAAGTTAGATTGAGTTGATTAGGTTTTTAGCTCAATATTAAGGCCCGGTCAAAAGCAACTTAATCAACCGCTCACTCAATCTCACTTAATCAACTAAAAATGTACTTCACCATCTTCATATCCTTACTGATAATCCAGCGGCTTTCGGAATTGCTTATAGCGCGCCGGAATGAGAAGTGGTTATTAAGCCAGGGGGCAGTTCAGTACGGACAAAGCCATTACCCGTTTATGATTGCTATGCATACGCTGTTCATTGTTTCAATTATAGCAGAGTATAATTTAAGAGGCGGAACAGAGATCAGCTGGATTTTCCTGGGCATATTTTTAGCCGTTCTATTATTTAAATTCTGGGCGCTATCATCATTAGGAAAATACTGGAACACAAAGATCTACAGGATCCCCGGTGTTTACCCGGTAAAACGTGGGCCATATAAATTTTTAAAGCACCCTAACTATATGGAGGTTGTTTGTGAAATAGCATTTATCCCGCTGGTATTTCATCTGTATTATACAGCTATAATTTTCACCATTTTAAATGCCGCCATGCTAAGTGTAAGAATAACAGTAGAAAACAGGGTGTGGGCGGATGTTAGGGATTAGAGATTATGAGTGTTTGAAAGATTCGTTGTCCCTTATAGTAAGAGCCTTCGGCTCGATACATTTTGTAACAACGGGTTTTAACCCGTTGAGAACTATCATGCCATACATATGCAGTGCCGTCGGCACGATGCATATCGATCTTAGGAAGCATTTACCATTTTGCACGCATTTATATGGACCGAACCTATGGTTCTTTTTATCTGCTTTTTATAGCCAACGGATTAAACTCCGTTGTTACAATATAGGTCGAGGCTATGCCTCTGGTAATTAAGTTAAGGGAATGTTGGCTATAACTAACCACATACAACGTCCAAATGCCCCACCTAAACGGCGCAGCCCTCATGAACGCCTATTAAAAATAAACAACTGTGAATAATCCTCCCCGGTAGGCTACAGTGTACCCACAAGATTTTCATGATGTTGGTGCATCGTTTTAGAGAATAATATAGTATTTACAAAGGTTTGACCCATAGGGTCTACCCCTTTGTAGGAAAATAGAATAACAAATATATTGCCTCGTAGAGGCTACACTTAGCCCGCGTTTACTTGTGCTGATTAATTTTATGGCGTAGAAGGGTAACCTCTACGAGGTAAAAATCGTGTTCGTGCATATTCTACAAAGGGGTAGACCCTATGGGTCAGTCAAATGGCTTCATATCCTATTTATAAAAAGATGTGGGTACACAGTAGCCCGGTAGGGAGGACTTGAAAAAGCGCGAAGCTAAAGTCTCTCCGCTAACCAGCGGAGGAGATTTAGAGGGGGCTACCAAGCTTTTGGGGAGAACCAAGTTTGTGTCTTCTCTTAACTTAACGTGAGTTCGATATAAGGTCGGCAGCATAGTACTTGATTATCAACCACTTACATCTATTTAATCTTTAATACAAGGCAAAGCTTCTGATAATCAGTATGTTCCACTTTGTTCCGGGTGTTCCGTTGTAAAAATGGAACGCTTTGCCCGCGTGGATACACAAACTTGCGCTTCGCCTCAACGCGGTTGGAGAAGGGTTTGGGGTGAGGTGACCGTTTGCTTATGTCGAACTCACGTTAACTTAATGACATTGGGCTACGCCTCTGGTAATTTTTTTAACGTTGTAGCAATGAAAACGAAGGATTATAAATCTTTCGAAGGTTCCTAATTAGAGATTAGAGACCAGTTTTACCGGCATTCAAAAAATCCAACTGATCTCCAATCTCTAACCTCTAATAACTACCGCTGCTCATCATAAACCCCAAACTCAGCAATTGAGGCCTGGCGTTCTGATTTATCTATCCATACCCTTACTTTGCTGCCCCACACCCTGTCAAAGCGGTTAACTTTTACGCGTTTGCTGTTTTCGCCATTAAATATGGGTTTCCACACGCCGTTCGAAAAATACTCCAGGTGGTAATTACTAATGTTGGTTTTTTCTTCGGCAATGCTGATGGCGTTAAATGCTTTGTCACGGTCAAAATCTATTTCATACCAGGGTTTCTCAACTGTAGGGTTTGAGATCCATGAAGTTGTAAAGTCATCATCGTTAGCCTGGTCCATTATATTGCTGTCATCGGCCCAGCTCGAACTTGACGGTTGTTTTTTGGCAATGTTGGTTGAAATGATAGGAGCATCAAGCTCTGGCAGCTTTTTAACCGGACCTTCATTATGCCACAATTTACCGATTTCTTTTAATGCTGCCAGTGCGTTATCGTCAAACAATCCGTCTCGGTTTGGAGCTACATTCAATATAAAATTACAATCAGCATTGTTTAACGGGATAATGGTTTCGTTAACCAGCTTTGCTGCATCCTTAACCGGCTCTGTTGGGAAAGTTGATTTCCAGAACCAGGCTTTTTGAATAGGCAAACAAGCCAAAGCAGGCATGCGGTTGCTTTCTTTTGATACGCGCTGACCGGCACCCATTTCGTAAGTCTTTATATCACTGTAATATAAGCCCTCAGCCGGGTATTTGGCGCCATTCAAATCCATCAGCACGCAATTTGGCTGTAATGATTTTATCAGCTTATAGATATCTTCAAACGGGATATCATCATAGCTGATGCGCGACCATGGCGCATCCCATCCGTCAATTATCAGGGCAGAAATTTCGCCGTAATTACTTAACAGCTCGGTTATCTGGGCTTTTACCATATCAATATGCTTGCGGGTTATCATATTTGGGCGCAAGCGATGATGCGTATCCAGTATGGAATAATATAACATCACTTTTAAGCCATTCTTTCTAAAAGCATCTGTAAACTCCCGTACCACATCCTTTTTTAGTGGACTGTTCATTACATTATAGTCGGTTGTTTTGGTATCCCAGATGCAGAAACCGCTATGGTGCTTGGTTGTCAGGCAGCCGTAGCTCATATTAGCAGATTTTGCTGCTTTGGCCCACTGGTCGCAGTTTAATTTTGTGGGATTAAATATAGATGGCGATGCATCCGGATCGGGCCAGTCCTGGTTCATATAGGTTGGAATGTTAAAATGGATAAACATCCCAAAACGAAGGTCAACAAATTGCTGCTGAAGCTGTGCAAGCGGAAGTCCGGCTTTTGATGCAGCGGGCTGGGCATTAACAGTATATAAATACCCAAAAGAAAAAAGAAGTATAAAAATTACCAGTTTTTTATTCATGTTTCAAATCTATAAAAATTTGGGAAAGGAATTTATAGGGAAAGAGATAAGTTTAGTTAAACAACCAATTTAGTTGTAAGTAAATCCGGCAAACAATATATTCTTTGGTTACAGTATCTTCTTGTCTACAAGTTCCAAACTTTATTTCGCTTACCTATAGCTATAAACGGTTTAAAATCTTATTTTTAGCGCCTTAAAATTGATAGAATAATAGCAGTCAATTTGTGGTTAAGAGGAATAAAAATGAAGGTTTTAAAATTTGGCGGAACATCTGTAGGGAATCCTGAAAGGATGAAAAAGCTGCTGGATATTATTGATCCGGCCCAAAGGCAGATCGTGGTATTATCAGCCGTATCCGGCACTACAAACAGTTTGGTTGAAATAGGAAATGCTTACCTGGAAGGAGATAAAAGTAAAGCATCAGCTCTTATAGCCGCTCTAAAGGATAAGTATGAAAGTTTTATAAAAGAGCTGTTTGCCAAACCCGAATACCAGGAACAGGGTAAAGAAGTTATTGATTACCACTTTTCATTACTTAACAACCTGGCTAACGACCTGTTTACATCAATTGAACAGAAGGTGATACTGGCGCAGGGCGAACTGCTTTCAACAACCTTATATCATGTTTATCTGAAAGAGATCGGCGTGCCATCGGTATTGCTGCCAGCGCTTGATTTTATGAAGACAGACGAGGATAGCGAGCCAATTGTTGATTATATAACCACTCACTTAACGCCTTTGCTGGAAAAATACCCTGACAATAATTTATTTATTACACAAGGCTATATCTGCCGCAACAGCTTTGGCGAGATTGATAACCTGCGCCGTGGCGGCAGCGATTACACAGCATCATTAATAGGGGCGGGGATTCGCAGTGAAGAGGTGCAGATCTGGACGGATATTGACGGGATGCACAATAACGATCCACGGATTGTTAAAGGTACAAAGCCCATAGCACAGCTTTCATTTGACGAAGCGGCAGAGTTGGCTTATTTCGGTGCGAAGATCCTGCATCCGCAAAGCGTATTTCCTGCTCAAAAATATAAGATCCCGGTTAGGTTGCTGAATACGATGGAGCCTGATGCCCAGGGAACTTTGATATCAGATGCCAGTCAGAAAGACGGGATCAAATCAATAGCTGCCAAAGATGATATCACAGCTATTAAGATCCAGTCGAGCCGGATGCTTTTAGCCCATGGCTTTTTACGCCGCATTTTCGAGGTTTTTGAACGCTATAAAACATCAATTGATATGATCACCACTTCGGAAGTTGCCGTATCATTAACAATTGATGATACAACTTACCTGGAAGATATAAAAAAGGAGCTTTTAGCTTTCGGCACCGTTGATATTGATACAGATCAAACCATTATTTGCGTAGTAGGCGATTTTGGGGCCGAAAAACATGGCTATGCCGCCCGCGTGCTGGAAGCAGTAAAGCACATCCCTATCCGGATGATCTCCTACGGTGGCAGCAATCATAACATGTCACTGCTAATCAGCACCGGGGATAAGGTGGAAATACTAAGAAGTTTACATAACAGGCTGTTTTGATTGCGGAAGTCGGAATTTCGATTTCGGAATTAGAAATAAGCAGTATTATAATCAGGGAAATCTATTAATCCCATAAATCAAGGTTCAGAAAAAAAGATGTTCAATACAAATACCATAACCCGTTTTCAGCAATTAGAAACTCCCTTCTATTACTATCACCTTGATGTTTTGCGCCAAACATTAGAGGCTTGCCGCACTGCATCATCAAAATATGGGTTTCATGTGCATTACGCTATGAAGGCCAATTTTAATCCGAAGGTTCTGGTTATTATCAGGGAGTATGGCTTTGGGGCAGATTGTGTTAGAGGTAATGAAGTGAAGGCTGCTATTGCACTTAACTTTGGAAAAGAGAATGTGGTTTTT
>JAQBOS010000435.1 GCA_028287925.1 Mucilaginibacter sp.
GGCGGTTAACCCTAAATATTTGGTACAGGCGCGGCACGTTATTTTTGATTCATCCATAGTAATAAACAACCAGGTTGTTGGCACTTGGAAGCGGGCTATTAAAAAAAATGAGATCGAAATAATATTAAATCCCTTTGGTAAGCTCAATAAAGCTCAAACAAAGGCAATTGAAATGGCTCAGAAACGGTATCAGAAATTTATGGCGTAGAGACGCGATGCTTCGCGTCTCCCTAAGGACAGGATATCCTGATGCAATCCGGCCATGCATATTTTCAGACGCGAAGCATCGCGTCTCTACGAAAAACAAACAGGCCAACTAAATTTATTTATCTAAAAGAAAAATTGTCCATGCACTTGCGTACATCATCCATGTTATAAAATTCAGCGTCATTGCACATTTGTATTGTCAATATAGACGAAACAAACTTTAAGAAAATGACACGTTTAAAAGCAATAAACCCTGATGAAGCAACAGGCAAAACCACAGAATTATTTGATGCAATACAAAGTAAATTAGGCCTGGTGCCAAATATGATGCGTGCCATGGCGAATTCGCCTGCACTGCTGGAAGGCTATCTTAACCTGAGCGGCGCGTTAAGTCATGGTAAATTAGGCGTTAAAACCGGTGAGCTGCTTGCATTAGCCATCTCTCAGAAAAATAATTGTGATTACTGTTTATCAGCCCACTCATTTATTGGTGAAAAATTGGTTCATATCGACACAAACACTTTACAAAACGCCCGCAATGGTAATGCTGCTGACGCAAAAACCGATGCGATATTAAAATTTGCCAACGTATTGGTTAACAAGCAGGGATTGGTAAATGATGCCGATGTTGATACCATTAAAGCAGCAGGCCTGACTGATGGCGAGATAGGTGAAATTGTGGGTCACGTTGCCCTGAATGTTTTAACCAACTACTTTAACAATACTGCTAATCCAAGTATCGATTTTCCGGTTGTTAATGCTGGTCAGCTTGCATAAGCTGTCAATCTAAATCTCATTATACAGTAAAAGTTAAGGAGCCTGCCTTAGCTTTTGCTGTATTAGTTAATTTTATAAAAAATATCAACATGGAAAACCAACGATTCCCTTTACCTCCATTTACTATGGAGACTGCCCTGCAAAAAGTACAGGCTGCCGAAGACGCCTGGAATACAAGAGACCCCGAAAAGGTGAGCCTGGCCTACACTATTGATACCGAATGGCGAAACCGCACCGATTTTATAAACGGGCGCGAAGAAGTAAAACAGTTTTTAAAACGCAAATGGGAAAAAGAGCTTGATTATAAGCTTAAAAAAGAGCTTTGGGGTTTCAAAGATAACCGGATGGCTGTAAGGTTTGAGTATGAATGGCATGATGCAGCCGGCCAATGGTACCGAAGTTATGGTAACGAATTGTGGGAGTTTGATGAAAACGGCTATATGCAAAAAAGATTTGCCAGCATTAATGACCTGCCAATTGCTGCAGATGAAAGGTATTTATAACTCAATTTCAAATTCCGCATTTTGCATTCTGACTTCTGCATTTTCAACTAATCTCTAATCTCCGGTCTCTGATCTCTATAACATGCTTAACACTCAAACCGCATTTACTTTAGTCGACCAGCAAACAGGGAACCTGGCGTTCAGGTTGTTTTCATTTGATGATAACAGCAACTTCGATCATCTGCAAAGGCATAATTATTATACAGTAGTTTGGGTTACAAAGGGGAGCGGGAAGCTGAGATGGAATTTTTCGGAGTATGATTTTGAGACCAACACTTTGCTTGCTTTTGCAATTTACCAGCCATTTATGGTAATTACAGATGAACCTTTTGAAGGCGTAGTCCTGAATTTTCATCCTGATTTTTTCTGTATCCATAAGCATGATAAAGAGGTGTCCTGTCATGGGGTTTTGTTCAATAATATTTATGAGCCGCCTTTTGTAAGGGTAGATGAACATGCTGCTACCATCTTTAAAATGGTGCTGGAGCAAATAAAAGCAGAGATGCAAAACCCGGCAATAGCCCAATATGAACTGCTGATATCATACCTCAAAATATTTTTAATAACAGCAGTAAGACTAAAAACAGAACAACAACCTTCTGAACAGACCATACTTATTGATCGTAAAGAGCCTTTTATCCTACAAAACTTAAAAGACGCTATCGAAACGCATTTTAAAAAGAAACACTCCGCAAGTGATTATGCCGATATGCTTAATATTTCAGCAAAGGCATTGGCTAAACTTGCCAAAACACATTTTAACCGGACATTAACCGATATGATTGCCGAGCGGATTATTATTGAAGCAAAGCGTGAGCTTTACCTTACCAATAAACCCGTAAAAGAAATAGCTTTTGAATTAGGTTATAGCGATGAATACTATTTCAGCAGGTTCTTTAAAAACAATGCTGATGTTTCACCGCAGCTTTATCGCGATACTGTAGGGGCCGGGAGGGCTGTAATGGCTTAGTTATATTAAATTAACGTGAGTTCGATATAAAGGTTGGTAGTATAGTGTTTGATTATCAGCTATTTACATCTATTTACTCTTTGATACAAGGCAAAGCTTCTGATAATCAGCATGTTCCACTTTGTTCCAGGTGTTCCGCTTGTAAAAATGGAACGCTTTGCCGGCGTGGATACACAAACTTGCGCTTCGCCTCAACGCGGTTGGAGAAGGGTTTGGGGTGAGGTGACCGTTTGCTTATGTCGAACTCACGTTAAATTAAAATTCCGCAATAATTACACCTGTCTTTTTTTAACCAGCTGCCCTTCATTTATATCATTTTCGGTAATCTCCTGGCATAGTTTAAAACTAACATAAAAAGTTGTTCCGGCTCCGGGTGTACTTTCAAATATTATTTTTCCGTTCTGTAATTCGGTAAATTCCTTGCATAATAATAACCCTAAACCTACACCCTTTTCATTTTTTGTTCCTGAAGTCGACTCGGTTTTTAATGAAAAGATGTCATTTTGGTGTTCGTAAGAAATTCCAAGGCCATTATCCTTTATCATTATCCGGCAATTATTGTCAATGATATCGGCCGATACAATGATCTGTCCACCCGGATTGGTGAATTTAAGGGCGTTATTTATTAAATTCCTTATAATTAGCTGCAGCATATCCGCATCGGCAGTAATAAAAATTGAATTTTTTAATTGATCGGTCAGTTGAATGCCTTTTTCGGCAGCTACTGTTTGATGAATATGTAAAGTAGTTTCTAAACTTTTTTTAAGGTTTAGCTTAACCATATTTACAACCACGCCCCTCATTTGCGATTTGCTCCATAGAAGTAAATTTGCAAGCATTTCCTGCGTGTTTTGAGTAGAATTCAGCAATTCCTTTTGGATAGATGATTTTTCATCCTCATTGAGTTTAAACTCTGAAAGCACTTCCAGGTAGTTTTGTATAGATGCTAAAGGCGACCGCAGATCATGCGCCAGGATAGAAAACAGCTTGTTCATTGTAGCATTTGCATACTCCAGCTCAGTTGCTTTTTGTTCAACTAATTTCCGCTCGGTATGATAGCTTTTCCTGACAGAGGTGGTAACTAAAAAAATAAAAAAAACGATGATAAGATAAGTATAGCCCACATCAATAAAACGACTTGTATTATCAGGATAGGTGTTCTTTATTGTGCCGGGGTATATGTATTCAATTGCAAGCAGTGTAATAACGATTACAAGGTTTAATGTTATCCAAAACCAATATTGTTTTTTGGGAACTACGGAAATGGTAAGGAAATAAGAAAGTATAAAAATTAAAAGAGAGGGGCCGTTAATACCTGAATTATATTTATAGTTTACAATCAGAAGAATATTGCATGCAATCATGTATATAACGATGCAGATGTTCCACTTCTTTTTAAACCTGGAGTAATAATAACAAAGAACCGAGATGGCAAATACGGCCACCATTAAAATAACTAATTGCTGGATGCCAAGCAGGGAGTTTAAAAAAATGTTTAGAAATAAAACAACAGCAGAGGCAAGACTAATAGCATTAAAGATTCGCGCCTCTAAGGAGAAATCGGGAGGATACCCAAGAATTTTTTTCCAAAAGGATTGCTTCATTTAAATAACTATTAGCTAAGCATTTACAAGTATAATAATTGCTAAGTAAAATATTGGGTAGCGTGTAACAATATTAATACGTAAAATAAAATTAATGGTTTGTTTATTTCGACATTATTTACACTTGAAATTTTTTCAAAGAGCCATTTATAATCATGATTGAAATTATGGAGATGGTGCTCAGCTCCAATACATTTCTTATATTTATAGAGCAAATAAGTTTTTTATGGTAAGCAGACTTATCCTTTTTCTTGCTTTTGTATTGTTAACTAATGCTACCCTGGGTCAGATAATTTATCCGGATAATAACGTCCCCTCAAATACCCCAAAATTGTTCGGCAAAGGTGTTTTATCAGATGGATTAAACAATCGTGACTTTACCATATCGCCCACAAATGATGAGATATTTTTCACCCTGCAGCAGCCCCGCTTTTTAAGCAGCACCATACTGCGGATGCAAAAAACTAATGGTAAATGGGGGAGGCCACAAGTTGCGCCATTTTCTGGAAAATACCGCGACCTGGAAGCTTTTTTTGCGCCGGATGGTAAAAGCATTTATTTTTCGTCAGACAGGCCGGTAAGCGGAACAACGCCTAAAAAAGATTTTGATATCTGGAAGATCAGCCGCTTGCCAAATGGAACATGGGGGATACCAATGCACTTGGATACCATGGTAAATACCAATAAGGACGAGTTTTACCCAAGCGTTGCGAAAAGCGGCAACCTGTATTTTACTGTTGAAGCGGCTTACGGAAAAGGGAAAGAAGATATTGTGATGTGCAGCCCTGTAAAAGATGGCTATAGCAAACCCGTAAGCCTGCCCGAAGCCGTTAACTCACCGAACTATGAGTTTAATCCGTTTATTGACCCTGACGAACAGTTTATTATGTTCACCTCTTTTGGTCGTAAAGACGATCTGGGTGGTGGCGATCTGTATATCAGCCATAAGGATAAGGATGGCAACTGGCTGCCGGCAAAACACCTGCCTGCACCCATCAACTCTGCCGGGATAGATTATTGCCCCTATGTTACCAGGGATAAGAAGTACCTTATTTTTACAAGCAACCGGGCTAAGCCCGAATTTTCTGACCTGAAAACAAAAACCTATCAGCAGTTAAAAAATATATTGGCCGGTCCGGGGAATGGGTCTGATGATATTTATTGGGTGAAATTTAACAGTAACTGGTAATTGTTTAAACTATTTACTTAATTGCATCTCAAACCCAATTATGAAAAACCTTACCTTGTATTTGTTATTGTTAAGCTGCATGGCCAGTGCTCAGCAAAAAAAAATCACCTGGCCTCACCATAAAAAAGCAGTAATTGTACTTACTTACGATGATGCG
>JAQBOS010000457.1 GCA_028287925.1 Mucilaginibacter sp.
TGAAATTATTGGCGAAGCTTCTTCCAAAATATCTGAAATTATTAAAACCGAAAACCCTGAAATACAGTGGAGGCTCATGAAAGGAATGAGAAATAAGTTAATTCACGAATATTTTGGAGTTTCACCAGTTACAATTTATTCAACAATTCAGCAAGATATTCCGATTTTGAAAGGACAATTGGAAAAAATCATTAAATAGCTCCAATTCCTAAAGATTCTGTCACCGCTAATCTTAAGTCTTAGTTCAAAAAATAATGCGTTATGAATCCATCCGCCAGAAAAACCTACAACGCCAATTTCACGAAAGAAAAATATCAAAACTTTCTAAGTGACCTGAATGCAGGCCTGCGCGAACCCATTGCTTTCCGCGTTGCTGAAACACCGGTTTTTTTGACGGAGGATTTTCGTGATAAGCTGATCATTGCAGGGAATGATATTGTTGATACCATCCTGCAGCCCGATTTCAAAGAAATAACCGAACGCGCCATTCCCGAAAAATGGCGGGTAGCCAATGAGAATGATCACCCGCATTTTATTGCGCTTGATTTTGGGGTTTGCAAAAATGAGGCTGGCAATATTGTACCAAAACTGATAGAACTCCAGGGTTTCCCATCGTTATATGGGTTCCAGGTAAACCTGGCCGATATCTACAAGGATAATTTTGAGATCTCAAATGATCAAACAGTATATTTTAGCGGCCTTGATAAATCGTCTTACATCAACTTGTTGAAAAAAACTATTGTTGGCGATTTTGAGCCCGGTGAGGTTGTATTAATGGATGTTAATGCGCCGGCGCAAAAAACGGTGGTTGATTTTTATTTAACGGAAAAATTTATTGGCACGCCTGTTATTTCATTAAGTGACTTAGAGCAGGAAGGCGATCAGCTTTTTTATCGGGCAAACGGTAAAAAAAAACGGATCAGACGCATCTATAACCGGTTGATATTTGATGAGATAGCGGATGATCCAAACATCTTTGAAAAAGTTGTGGATATAAGGCAGCCGCTTGATGTGGAATGGATAACCCACCCAAACTGGTTTTATCGCGTCAGCAAATTTACCATGCCTTTTTTAAAGGGCGATTACATCCCAAAAACGCAGTTTTTACACCAGCTGAAAGAAATCCCTACAGATTTGGAAAACTATGTGCTTAAACCGCTGTTTTCATTTGCAGGGCAAGGGGTAATAATTGATATTTCAAAAGATGACATCCAAAACATAAAAGATCCGAAAAACTGGATCTTGCAGCAAAAGGTAAATTATGAGCCGGTAGTACAAGCGCCTGATGGTGGTGTTAAGGTTGAAATAAGGTTATTATACCTATGGCCTGATGGAGATAAAAAGCCTACTTTAGCCATAAATCTTGCCCGTTTAAGCAGAGGTAAAATGATAGGCGTACGCTATAACCAGGATTTTGACTGGGTGGGCGGTACTATTGCGTTTATGGGTGGTTAGTTAATTGTTAGTGACCAGAGGTTAGAGATCAGAGATTAGTTGGACGAGGGAAAGCGCGAGCACTACCGCTTAGTCATTATTTTCCTGATCTCTAATCTCCGGCCTCTAAACTTAAACCAAATACTATTTCGGTTGTCTCTAACGTATATATATAAAATGTATTAAATTTGTGACATGAATATCCAGGTAATTATAATAGCTATACTATTTGCAGCAGCAGTTTTTTATGTTTGCAGACTTGTTTATAAAAACTTGTTTACTAAAAAAAGCTGCGGCAGTAACTGTAAATGCGGCGTTGATTTTTCCGCTATTGAAGCCGGTAAATCAAACAAATAAAATAAACCATTTATATACTTTAAAGCAAGATAGTATTTTATTTAAAAGAATTTTATGTCCAATAAACAGGTTTTTCAAACTGATACCCCGGGTAGATGGATCCGTTTTAAGTGGCTGAGCCGCGTCATTATTATTGTACTGGTCGCCAGCGTTGTTGCTGCCGCAATTACGGTAACTTCAAAACAATATCCAAGTTTACCAAACTTAAATCCTGCCCCAAAAAAACTTACTAAAGAAGAGCTTGATCAATTAAAAAAGTCTAAAAAATTCAAAGATTTTAAAATTGATAAACGCCAGATTCAAAAATTGGCAATAGCGCGTCATTTACACCAGCTAAAGCGCCCCAATAATAAAGACCGGATAAACGCCGCCTTTTACAGGCCATGGGAAGCACAAGCCTATTACTCGCTGGCTGAACATATTGCCAAACTGGACATGATTGTAAGCGAGGGTTTTTTTATAAAGCCCAAAAGCGACACCATTGTTGCAAATATTGATACGGGACTCATCAATCTGAATAAAAAATATAAAAAGCCTGTGTTGATGACGTTATCAAACTACGTTAATATTAACAATGCTAATGGCGGATATGATAGTAAAGATGTTGAGCGCATTATTAAAGTTAAAAAGCTTCGTGTTGAGTTTATACAAAACATAGTACGCCAGCTAAAAAGATTTAATTTTCAGGGCGTTAACCTTGACTTTGATGAAATTAAGGACCGCAACAGTAAAAATTATATTGCATTTGAAAATGACCTGTATGCCATATTGCACCCTGCCGGCCTTTTAGTAACACAAAATGTAATTCCGGACGATGAGCAATTTAACCTTGAACGGTTGCAGCATGTAAACGACTTTTTGTTTGTTATGGCTATTGATCAGCATAATGAAAACAGCAATGCCGGCGATCTTTCAAACCAGCACTGGGTTGAAAAAATACTGGATGATGTTTGTACCCGCATTCCAAGTGACAAAGTAATATTAACTGTTGCAGGCGGAGCATATGACTGGCCCGAAGGCAGCATAGGCAAAGCTATAGGTTACCCCCAGGCCATAAGTGTTGCACAGGAAAATAAAAGCAAGATTACTTTCGACCCCATGTCGGCAAATCTTCATTATACCTATTTTGACGATGACAGTTTAGAACATACCGTATATTTTACAGATGCCGTTACTAATTTTAACATTATCCGCCAGGCTGATGACTGGGCTACGGGTGGTGTTGCTTTATGGCGTTTAGGATCGGAAGATCCCCGCTTATGGACATTTTTTCAGAAGAATTTATCGATTGATTCATTAAGAAAAACTGGGATAGATGTAAAACGATTAACCTCGGTAGGCTTAAATAACAAGATCAACTATGATGGTGACGGGGAAGTACTTGACCTGATAACCACACCAACTACGGGGCTGATTGATGTAAGGATGGATACAATTAATTTTGTTATAACCAGCCAAAACTATATCAGGTTACCAACCAAATATGTAATAAAGAAATACGGTTATGCGCCGGGTAAAATAGTTTTAACGTTTGATGATGGACCCGATCCTGATTATACACCCCGCATTTTAGATATTTTAAAACGTGAGCATGTACCTGCGGCATTTTTTATAGTAGGCTCAATGGCCGAAAAAAACATATCTATCCTCCGCAGGGAGTTTGAAGAGGGTTATGAAATTGGTAATCATACCTTTTTTCATCCCGATATTTCTACCGTTAGCATCCAAAGGGTAAACCTTGAGCTAAATGCCACCCGGAAGCTAATTGAATCAGTAACTGGGAGAAGCACCATATTGTTCAGGCCGCCATTTAATGCCGATGCCGAGCCACAAACGCTGGCCGAGGTTATCCCGGTAGCTGAAAGCCGTAAGCAAAGCTATATTAACATTGGTGAATCAATTGATCCATGGGATTGGCAGCCAGGTGTAACGGCTGATAGCATTATTGCCCGCACCATCAGGCAAAAAGATGCGGGGTCAATGTTGTTGCTGCATGATGCAGGGGGTGATACCCGTGAGGAAACTATAAAAGCGTTACCTGAAATTATACATTTTTTCAAAAGCCATGGTTATAAATTCACCACCATAGCCGATGTTTTAGGTAAAACCAAGGATGACCTGATGCCGCCGATTAAAGACGATGCTAATTCAGGCGTGCTGGGTTCGTTATATAACCTGCTGATCCAGTTTTATTTTTACGGTAACTGGTTTTTACTTTACCTGTTCCTGTCTGCTATTTTTCTTGCCGTTGGCCGTGTGGTACTTATTGGAATACTTGCTGTACGGCAATATAGCGATGACAAAAAAATTAACCGTGCAGTTGTCGATCTTTCCTCGCTGCCACCCGTAAGTATAATTGTACCGGGCTATAATGAGGAGGTTACCGCTATAAAAACCATCCAAAGCTTACTTAAAACGGAGTATAATATATTCGAGATAATTTTTGTTGATGACGGATCAAAGGATAAAACATTTGAGCTGGTTAACGATGCTTATGGAAAGCATCCTTTGGTTAAAGTATTAACAAAACCAAACGGAGGCAAGGCATCGGCATTAAACTTTGGGATAAGTCATGCGCAGTATGAATTTGTAGTTTGTATTGATGCCGATACGCAGCTGAAAGACGACGCCATATATCATTTAATGACCTATTTTACTGATGATGAAATTGGTGCGGTTGCTGGTACGGTTAAAGTGGGCAATGAAAATAACCTGATCACCCGCTGGCAATCTATCGAATATATTACGGCACAAAATATGGATCGCCGCGCTTTTGACCTAATCAATAGCATTACCGTTGTTCCGGGTGCTATAGGGGCATTCCGTAAGTCGGCCATCTACAGGGCAGGCGGCTTTACTTATGATACCCTGGCCGAGGATTGCGATCTTACCATGCGCATATTAAAGCAGGGCTATATAGTTAAAAACTGTGCCGAAGCTATTGCTTATACAGAAGCTCCTGAAACGCTTAATGGTTTATTAAAGCAACGTTTTCGCTGGAGCTTTGGCGTAATACAAAGCTTTTGGAAAAACAAGGATGCACTTTTTAATAAAAAATACAAATTTTTTGGCATGGTGGGTATGCCAAACATCCTTGTCTTCCAGATCGTTTTACCTTTATTCTCCCCCATTGCCGACCTGACAATGATATTTGGGTTAATGAGCGATAAACCCGGTAAGATCCTGCTATTTTACGCTGCATTTGTAGTGGTAGATCTGATAGTCGCTATTATTGCATTCCGGATGGAAAAAGAAGATTACAAAAAGCTCATATACATTATACCGCAACGCTTTATATGGCGCCAGCTAATGTATTATATATTATTCAAATCAATACGTAAAGCCTTAAAAGGCGAGCTTAGCGGCTGGGGCGCATTAAAGCGCACCGGGAATGTAATTATTAAGAAGGACGTACCTGTGGAGCAGTAATTTGGAATTAGTGATTAGAGGCTGGAGATTAGTTGTTGAAAGTTCTGTAAACAGGGCTGTTGAAGCATAAACAGGGATGATAACTTATTCTTATGGAAATACCATTGCTTACGGTAATTGATATTAGCAGCAAAACAGCCGAAATTAACGACTTATATAAAAACCTGCCACTTACTTTTATTAATGATCATGTGATAAGGGTCAGCGTTATGACTCAGCCATTTTACTGGCATTTACATCCAAACTCCGATGAAAGTTTTTTAGTGATTGAAGGCTCCCTGCTTATTGACCTGGAAAACACCACTATAGAGTTATTACCGGGGCAATTATTTACTATTCCAAAAAACATCAGTCATCGTACAAGGCCTGGTGGCAGCAAGTCAGTTAATCTCACATTTGAGCTTAGGGACATGGAAACTATAAAAACTGATAATCCGGAAGATATTACCGGATCTTAATCCGCCAGCCCGGAGACTAAATCTTCTCTATCAAACATACCGCATAAGCAACAATGCCCTCTTCGCGGCCTATAAAGCCTAATTTTTCGTTTGTGGTGGCTTTTATAGAGATCTCATCGGCATCAATACCCGCTGCCCGGGCTATATTGGCTTGCATAGCAGGAATGTGTGGGTTTATTTTTGGCGCTTCAAGGCATACCATAGCATCAATATTACTTATTTCCCAGCCTTTTTCCCTTAACAGCTTCATTACGTGCTGTAGCAGCACCAGGCTGCTGATCCCCCGCCACCGTTCATCTGTATTTGAAAAATGGTGGCCAATATCGCGCAGGTTAGCTGCACCTAACAACGCGTCGCAAATGGCGTGTAACAACACATCGGCATCTGAGTGTCCAAAAGCACCCGCATGATGCTCTAAATTAACTCCGCCTAAAACAAAGGGATGCTGTTCTTTTAACTGGTGTACATCAAACCCAAAACCTACTCTTATTTTCCCCATTATCTTTTACGGGAATTTTTATCGCCGCCAAAGCTGGCAGATAATGTAAAACGTAGAGTATTAGCTAAAGGGCTATTTTGCTGACTGGCAGCCAGGTATGAAAAATCAAAAGTATAGCTGTCGTATTTTAACCCAATCCCGGCAGTTAAATAATGCGCTCCGCCTTTGCTGGCGTTTTGGTAAAAATAGCCTGCCCTTATTGCAAATAGCTGGTTATACCAGTATTCAAAACCGGGTGAAATGGTGATCTCTTTTAATTCTTCGCTAAAGCCGCCGGGGGCATCGGCAAATGAGCCAAAAATACCTGCAGGAACTGAAATATTATCGTCCTTACCCTTTATAATATTTCCATCAGCGTCGCGTATTGGAGGGGTTGGCACTAAAAGCTTATTAAAATCAACGGTTAAGGTTATTTGGTTATAATCGTCAAGGTTTATAGTGTTGGCCACGCCTATTTTTAAATTAGCAGGCAAAAAATATTTAGGCCCGGCATCGCTATAGCTGATCTTTGAAC
The DNA here is from genome assembly GCA_028287925.1 of Mucilaginibacter sp. Taxonomy (GTDB): domain Bacteria; phylum Bacteroidota; class Bacteroidia; order Sphingobacteriales; family Sphingobacteriaceae; genus Mucilaginibacter. The sequence goes on from JAQBOS010000457.1 coordinate 6,692, forward strand.
CAATGTTTGAGATATTTGTACCGAAGGCAAAAATGGCATCCGTTCCAAACTCCTGCAGCGGTTTGTTGTAATATAACGATACTCCTGCTGATAGCGCATTACCAGCCTTGGCCTGCTGCCCTGATCCGGTTGCAAAATAAGTGTTTGAAAGGCTGGAATGGATAAAACCAACTGTTAAGCCAAGCGAAAGGCTTTCGCCGAACTTACGGGCGAAAGAGGTGTTTATTAAAAATTCATTAGGCGTGTAGGTCCCCTGGTTATTCTGACTATTGTCCGTAAGCTGGATGCTGCCATAATTAAAATAACGTAATGATGCGCCAATGGTATTACGGTCATCAATCTTATGTGCATAACTTAAATAGGATAAACTGATATCAGGGACCAATTGCCGTAGCCATGGGCTGTATGATAAAGAAACATTATCATTGTTTTCAAGATAAGCCAGCTTGGCCGGGTTCCAGTAGTTGGCATTCACATCAGGCGTTAATGCAACACCTGCATCTCCCATTGCTCCTGAACGTGAATCGGGTGTAATATTTAAAAAAGGTACTGCCGTAGGTATAGCTGTTGAGTAATTTGAGCCGTTGGAGCTTGTTTGTGACATTGCCAACACAGGCAGTAAAACCGAGGCACTAACAATAAGGGTTTTGCTGTATAAAAACTTCATTTGTGAAATTTACGCTTACTTTTAAAGTAATAAATATATGCTAATTGCAATCTATTACGTACAAGTGTGCAAATAAGTTTTCCACCAAAATATTTAAGGAAAACGCAACTCATAGCTAAATTTTTTCGTTTAAAAGGCGATAAAGTTTTAATTTCTTTTAAAGATAAGGGTTAAAAAATTAGCATTTCAGGCAAAATGTTTTAAATTTACCCTTTAAATTAACTGTAAGAACATGAAAGTACTTTTTACTAAAACTGCAATAGTACTGTTGGGCGTAGGCGCGGCATTGAGCAGCTGCAGTAAACATCAGCAATCTGAAAAAACCGGGATGGCTTATAACGACAAAACAAATGGTGGTTACGAGCGGTTCAGGCAAACACACCCTTCGCCAGGACCAGGGCTTATCCCTATTGAGGGCGGTACTTTTGTGGTGGGTGGCAGTGCAGACCAGGATGTTACTTATGATTATAATAATGTAAAACGCAGGGTAACCATCCCTTCTTTTTACATGGATGAAACAGAAGTTGCCAACCAGGACTGGCTTGATTACCTTCACTGGATAAATATTACCTATCCGCAGGATCGTGAATTGTATTACAATGCCATTCCGGATACATTGGTATGGCGCAAGCCCCTATCTTATAATGAGCCTTATGTTGATAACTATTTAAGGCATCCGGCCTTCCAGGACTACCCGGTTGTGGGTGTTACCTGGGATCAGGCACAGGATTATTGCCAGTGGAGAACCGATCGTACAAACGAAAATATTTTACGCGAACGTGGAAACCTGGTAGCATGGAAAGATATGGGTGGTACAGGTAAAGGCAAAAATGCCGCTCCTGCCCCTACAAATAAAGAACCTTTTAATACTGATGTATATTTAAACGGACAAATAAGAGGCGCCGGAGTTGACGGTAAAAAGATGTTGCCTGATTTGAGCCCTAATGCCAAAGCAGCAGTTGGTGCAAATGGTAAAGGCGGAGGTAAAGCCGTAAGGCCCGTACGTTTGGAAGACGGGATCTTAAAACAAGGTTATCGTTTACCATCAGAAGCTGAATGGGAATATGCAGCGCTTGCCTTAATAGGCAATACTCAATTTGAAAACATTGACGATAATAAAGTTTATCCATGGAATGGCTTAGGTGTAAGATCATCAAAAAAAGCTACCCGTGGCTTAATATTGGCCAACTTTAAACGTGGCCAGGGTGATAATGCCGGTGTTGGCGGATACCTGAATGATAAGGCAGATATTACTGCTCCTGTAAGGCAATATCCACCAAATGATTTTGGTTTATATAATATGGCCGGAAACGTAAATGAATGGGTACAGGATACATACCGCCAAACCTCATTTGAAGAGTTCGATGATTTTAACCCGTTCCGTGGTAATGAGTTTACCAATAAAAGATTAGCCGACCCTACAAAAGGCCTTTATGCCAAAGATAAATATGGCAAGCCTATTAAGGATCCATCAAAATCAAACAAAAAGATGAAGTACAGCGAGCTGATTGCCTTACAACAGGCACAGGCTAATGGAACTGATCCAAATGCAGCACCGGCTACAGCCGCACCTGCAGGAACAGCCCCTGGTGCTACCACAGCTGCTTCGGCTATACCAGGCCAAAAGAATGATTTAGCAGGCAAACCTTATAATGCAGATTACAGGGGTTACAATGATACAGTGAACACTGCATTATATGGCAAAACCACATTGGTTAATGACCATTCAAAGGTTTACAAAGGTGGTTCATGGAATGACATGGCGTTTTGGTTAAACCCTGCAACCCGCCGTTTTATGAACGAGGACGATGCAAGTGCCGAAGTTGGCTTCCGTTGCGCTATGACATTGGTTGGCGCTCCTGAAATTCATCCTGAAGGGAAACCACACTATAGCGTTAAAAAAGCAAAGCCTTATAAGGCCACCCGATAACATTTGGGGGGAAATTATAAGACAAAAAAGCGCTCCGAAACGGAGCGCTTTTTTGTTTAACAGAAGAGAAGAAAGACTTACGAAGTTTAACTCGCAGTTTTTGTTTTTAATGGCCTCGTTGAGGGCTGCGCCGTTTAAAAATTTCGTAGGTCTGAATAAGATCAAAACATTAATAATACCTGCCCTTTTTCCACTTTATCACCGGGTTTTATTTTAACCGTTTTAACTACAACATCAGCTGAAGCTTTAATAATATTTTCCATTTTCATAGCTTCTAGCACAAACAGGTTATCACCCTTTTTAATTTCCATCCCCTCGGTAACAAAAACTTTAAGCACCATACCCGGCATTGGCGCTTTTACTTCGCTAACCTTTGCGGCATTTAAGCTACTCAGGCCCAATTTATCAAGCAAAATATCAAACTGATCTTTTGCCGTAACGGTGTAAGTATTGTTATTTACTTTAATTTCCGCGGTTTTCTCAGCAATATTAAAGTTAACCACTTCTACATTGTACGATTGCAGGTTATTTATAACATGAAAAGTAGAAGAATTTAACTGCCGGATATCAGCATTTATTTTTTCGCCATTTATAAACAGCGCATCCCCATCTTTGGTTATATCGTAGCTGTATTTATCGTTTGCTTTTACCTGGAGCATATTTTTAGATATGAGATGTTAGATATGAGATTTGAGACTACCCCAAGATCAAACATAGTCAAAAAATCAGTTCAATCATTTAAATCAGCTGAAATCTGTGATACTTATTGCGTTAACACATACTGGATCATATTAGCGCCCATTTTAAGGGCCTTCACGCGATTTTCCTGCGTATCATTGGCATAGGTGCCATAATCTTCCCAACCGTTGCCTAAATCACACTCATAGGTGTAAAAACATACCAGCCTGCCTTTGTAGATCAATCCGAAACCCTGGGCTCTTTTACCGTCGTGCTCATGAATTTTGGGCAGGCCGTTTGGAAAGGGAAACTTTTGATGATAGATAGGATGATTTAATGGCAGCTCTACAAAATCAAGTTCAGGGAAAACCTTTTTCATTTGCGGGCGGATAAACTGATCCAGTCCGTAGTTATCATCGATATGCAAAAAGCCACCGCCGGTTAAGTACTTCCTCAGGTTCCGAACATCCTGATCTGAGAATATAACGTTCCCATGTCCGGTCATAAAAATAAAGGGATAGTTAAAGATCTCCGAGCTCCCAACCTCCACCACCTCATCTTCCTGCTGGAAATTAGTTTTCAAATTATCATTGCAGAATTTGATCAGGTTGGGCAGCGCCGTCCTGTCACCATACCAATCGCCGCCACCGTTGTATTTAAGCTTTGCCATTTTGTAGGTAGGTATGTTGAAGCTGCTGATAACGGCTACCAGACAAAGGGCACAAATTGTATAAATAATTCTCTTCATCATCTGCTTTGCAAATTAGCTAATAATATAAACGATAAAAATCTATTTACCTTGTTTTGCATTCCTTACATATTCGCTCGAGAACCCGCCAACCCGTGTATTGGTCAAAAAATCCTGCAATATCCAATCTTCAACATCATCCCGCAAAATCTGAACATCATCACCATACTTTAACCGTTTTATTGTGGACGGCTCGTTTGCAAGCCTCCCGATAAAATTGCCGTCATTAAAATCACTCACTTGTACCCACATGTGCTCGGCGGTACTACCTTCTTCAAACCTGGTTTTTATGGCATATCTAAAAAGCTCTTCGTCTTTTTCGTTTTCACTCATAAATTTTATCAAATACCACAGCTCCTCCTGTGCCTTTTGCTTAATTGCGACGATGGTGCTATCGCCGGATGAGATGCCCACAACATTATGTTCATCTTGTTGGACGGGCTTTTTCTTCTTGAAAAATTCAAACATCATGGAAAAGGTAAAAAATAATTGGTGATAAGTTAACTCCAAAAAAACAGAAACTACCTATTTAAAAAATTCACTTCAAAACAAGCTTCCAAAGCGGCTGTCTCTGTTCTTAAACGACTTTCCCCTAAAGTTATGGCTTTAAAATCGTTTTTTAAAGCATCACTAATTTCAGTAGGCGTAAAATCACCTTCGGGGCCTATCAGTATTAAATAATTACCGTTTGTAATAAGCTCGTTTTTCAGACTGGTTTTATCACCTTTATCGCAATGTGCAATAAACTTTTGCCCGGTAAACGGCTTTGCCAATAATTGGTTAAAGGTCATCGGTTCATTTAAAACCGGGTGGTATGCTTTTATAGACTGTTTTATTGCCGACGTTATAATTTTATTAAGCCGTTCAACCTTTACCTCCTTACGCTCTGATCGCTGGCAAATTATTAACGAAATTTCATCAATGCCTATCTCTGTGGCTTTCTCTAAAAACCACTCGGTACGTTCAATATTTTTTGTTGGGGCTATTGCTATATGCAAATAATGGTTTCGCTTATTAAACGCTGCCGTAACCGAATTTATTTGAAGGATGGTTCTTTTTGGATGGGCGTCCAATATACTGGCAGCATACAGACCACCCTTGCCATCAATTAATTGCACCTCACCGCCTTTTTCAAGCCGCATTACCCTTATGGCATGTTTGCTCTCCTCTTCGTTAAGAAAATATTGCGGGTGTGAGGGGTCAATATCAGGCGTATAAAAAAGCTGCATATTTGAGCAAAAAGCCGAAAGCGTAAAGGCGTAAAGCTAAAAGGTATAAATTAAATATCCGAATTAATGTGCGATTATTTGGGGCTCACGTAAAGATAAACACGTTTAGTTGTTAACCCAGCACGTCCGGCTATGAACCATGAACTATCAACCATAAGCTCTAATGCAAATCCACAGCATCTTCTTCATTTATCAGCAGTTCAAGCTTAACCGCTTCAATGTTTTGGTCTGACTTTTTGAGTACAGTAATGTTATACCCGTTCGACTCTTTTTGTTCGCCAACGTCAGGGATCTTTCCAAAAATATCACCTAACCAGCCTGATACCGTATCAAAGTCGCCGTCTTCGGGCAGATCGTGCGGTAAGTGCTCATTCACATCGTATATAGGTGCAAGGGCATTTACAATAAACTCCCGGTCGTTCACTTTTTCAACTATGGGCTTTTCTTCATCATACTCGTCCTGGATCTCACCGACCAGCTCTTCAACAATATCTTCCAGTGTAACCATCCCTGCTGTACCGCCAAACTCATCAGATACAATAGCAATCTGGATGCGTTTTTGTTGCAGTTCGGCCATTAAATCATTAATCTTCTTGGTTTCAGGAATAAAATAGGGCTTACGGATGATATCTTTTAATACGATAGGTTCATTACGGGCAAGCAAGGGTAAAATATCCTTGGCATGAACTATTCCTATTATCTTATCAATAACATCATCGTATACCGGCATGCGTGAGTAACCTTCGGTTATGATCATTTGCACCAGTTCATCCTGTTCGGTATGGATTTCGACACCCGAGATCTTGGTACGGGGAACCATTATATTTTTAACTACTCGTTCGTTAAAATCAAACACATTCTGGATCAGCTCATGTTCGTTTGAGTCAAGCGCACCGGTTTCTTTTCCCTGTTCAAGCAAATATTGCAGCTCTTCAGAACTATGGCTTGTTTCGCCCTGTACCGGATTTATGCCGATAAGCTTTAATACAAAATTTGCAAACCCGTTTAACAGCCATATGATTGGTTTAAAAACAGCAAAAAACACCCGTAAAGGTAAAGAAATAGCCATTACCGTACGTACCGATCTTTGGATAGCTATTGATTTTGGAGCCAGCTCGCCGAATACAATATGGAATACGGTGATGGATGCAAACGCTACAAAATGGCTGGTATCAACAATAAATCCCGATTGGATATTTAAGCCAAAAAATAAAAACACCCGCAACATTAAGGCTGTTACCACCGATTGACCAACCCAACCCAAAGCGAGTGAAGCTATGGTAATGCCTAACTGCGTAGCGGCAAGGTAACCGTCAAGGTTGTGCATAATGGTGCGGGCAACCTTTGCCACCTGGCTACCCGATTTTGCTTTTAGTTCAATCTGCGATCCGCGCACACGTACCATAGCAAACTCCGCGGCCACAAAAAAGCCGTTAAGCAACACCAGGAAAAGGGTAAGGAAAAGATATAAACCGTTTATTTCAAGCTCGGGGCCCATATATTAATTATTGGTACACTGGAAAAGTAGACTTATACAATTCCATACTTTCAGTTATTACTTTATGCGCGTATCGTAAGCCCAGCAAATGTTCAATAGTTACGTTTTTACCCTCCAGTTTTTTGTAATCTTTAAAAAAACGAACGATCTCAGTCATGGCATGCGGAGGCAGTTCTGCAAGGTCATTGATATAATTTACCGACATGTCGTTTTTTGCTACCGCGATGATCTTATCATCCTGCTCACCATTATCAACCATGTGCATCACCCCCACAACCTTAGCTTCGATGATCGACATCGGGAAAACATCAATTGAGCAAAGAACAAGAATATCAAGCGGGTCATGATCATCGCAATAAGTTTGCGGGATAAAACCATAATTTGCAGGATACATTACAGAAGAAAACAAAACACGATCAAGCTTTAGCAAGCCCGATTCTTTATCAATTTCATATTTAGCCTTTGAACCTTTTGGTATTTCAATAATAGCGTTAACAATTTCAGGAACATTATTACCAGGAGAAACCTGGTGCCATGGATGTTGTGTACTCATTTAAATTTTTTATTTTAACTCCTTAACACTTCGCTTAGTTACCATTTGCTTTATAAAAGCTATAACCAGCGGGATTGTTGTAATTATTATCAACCCGATAATAATATACTCCATATAATCTTTTATCTGCGGATACTTTCTGCCCAGGAAATACCCGGTTAAGGTAAAAGTATTTACCCATGCAACACTGCCGATAATGTTATACAGTGTAAACTTTTTCAGATCAACTTTAACAACACCTGCAAAGATAGGTGCAAAAGTTCTAATTATTGGGAAAAATCTACCTAAAACCAATGCCATGCCACCATATTTTGTGTAAAAATCTTCTGCAAGCTTTACATAACGTTGTTTAAAGAAGATAGAATTGTTTTTGCTGAACAGTTTTGGCCCCGTTCGGTAACCGAACCAGTATCCGGTGTAGTTACCTAAAACCCCCGCTGCTATAAGTGAAAATATGAGCGTATAGATGGATACGTTGAGCCTGCCGCTGGAGCATAAAAGGCCAGACATAAACAATAGATAGTCGCCCGGTAAAAAAAAACCGAAAAACAGGCCGGTTTCAGCAAATACAACAATAAGCAAAAAGTAAAACCCTAAGCTTATGATGGATTGAGCGTCCGTTAAATTTTGAAGGTGTTCCCAAAAATTGTCCATTCACTATATGTGTAAAGCTACAAATATTAAATGATATTTGTAATCCAAATGTTACAAATGAACCTAACACGTTCATGCTGCTTAGTTGTAATGCTCATATTAAGTTACTATATCGTAATAATGCAGTTCTTAAAAAGAAATACACAAACATATACAATTAAACAAAAATCTTGATATTAATGAGTGAACGTTGTCTAAATTCGTCTCGAACCCTTAAGACAATTGTTCTATTAATTGATGGAGTTTATTTGCTAATACATTCTTAGGTATTAACTTGGTTTCATAATCTGCAATCATTGCAGGCGAAGTATTGCGGGCTGTCGCATACTCTACAACTTCACTATCTTTTCCTTTACACAGTAAAATACCGATACTATTATTTTCAAAGGGTCGTTTTACATCACGATCAAGGGCTTCAAGATAGAAATTTAGTTTCCCTAAAAACTCAGGTTCAAATTCTTGAATCTTTAATTCAAATAGTACCAAACATTGTAGATCACGGTGATAAAAGAGAAGATCAGTATAATAATCCTTATTCCCCACTTGCAACCTATATTGATTTCCCATATAGGTAAATCCTTTTCCAATCTCCAAAATAAATTTCTGAAGATTAATTACTAAAGCTTTCTCCAAATCCTTTTCAGAATGACCATCCGGTAAATCAAGAAATTCAAAAATGTAAGGGTCTTTAAAAAGATTTTTCGGTAATTGTGTCAACAGTGTTGACACTTTTTGATTAGCAATTATCGTTCTTTCAAAAACTGCAGAATTCAATTGTCTTTCCAGATCTCTGACTGACCAATTTTCGGATATAGCTGCTTGAAGATAAAAAATTATTTCTTCAGATGATTTTGTTTTGGAGATTATATGAAGGTGTGATGACCATTGTAATTGTGTCAACAGCGATGTCTATAAGTCATAAAAAATAATGAAATACAGCGATTTATTGTGCGCCTTTTACAGACTAAATCAGCTGTGAAATAAAACCAGGATAAATCCCAATAAGGATAGTTACTAATGCTGAAAAGCCAAGCACTAATTTATAGTACACCGGGATATTAAGCTCGGCACGGTCGGCATCTCTGAAGTACATAGCAACAATTACCCTGAAGTAATAGAAAATGCTGATAATGGCATTAACAACAGCTAAAATAACTAACCAAACCTGGTAATGCTTTAAAGCAGACGAGAACATAAAGAACTTACCTATGAAACCCGCAGTTAAAGGGATGCCCGCTAATGACAGCATGGCAATAGTTAATACAAGGGCAAGGAAAGGGTTCTTTTTTGAGAGGCCGTTAAAGCTTTCAAAATTATCGCTGCCTGATTGCTGCTGAACCAGGATCAATGCGCCAAATGCTATTATAGATGCGATAGAATATGCAGTGGCATAAATTAATACTGAGCTTCCTGAACTTGCTCCTAATGCCACTATAGCAAACAGCAGGTAACCTGCATGCGAGATGCTTGAAAATGCCAGCATTCGTTTAAAGCTTTGCTGGTAAAGGGCAGTTATGTTGCCAATAAATAAGGTAACTATTGTAATTACCAGCAGCACCGGTACCCAAAAATCTGAAAGGGGTGCAAAGCAGGAAGAGAACAAGCGTAAAAATGCTGCAAAGCCGGCTGTTTTTACTACTGTTGACATGAAGGCAGTAATAAGGGTCGGCGAACCTTCATATACGTCGGGCGTCCAGAAATGAAAAGGAGCCGCACCAACTTTGAAACAAAGGCCTACAATAATCAGCAGGATGCCTGTGTAAAACATCGGTGTAATATCTTTTGCGTGAGGATGTTCTAACACCCAGTCGCGGATAACTTCAAGACTAAACGAGCCGGTTGCGCCATAAATAAGGGCAATACCAAACAATAAAAATCCTGTTGAAAAAGCGCCCATCAGGAAATATTTTAAAGCAGCTTCATTTGAAGCAAAATCGCTCTTCTTTATACCTGCCAGGATATACAAGCTTACCGACATGATCTCGATCCCTATAAACAGCATAGTTAAGTTATAGAAAGAAACCATAACTATGATCCCTGCCAGCGAAAACAGGATAATGGCATAATATTCGGCAACGTGGCTGCTGATCCGCTCAAAATATCCTCTTGATAAAAAGATGATCAGGATTGTTGATATAATGGTAACGCCTGAAAATGCTATGGAGAAATTGTCAAACAGCATCATGCCATGATAAATAGGCACCGCGCTATCGTTCCATTGTGAAACTGCAAAACCTAAAGCTGCCAGCAAACCAATAATAGTAACCGGTAACAAAGCTTTTTGAGCTTTGTATAAACCTAAATACAGAAGTACGATAGGTAAAACGGATATGATAATTAACGTATTCATTATTTTAGTTGCGGAAATTTAGGATTCACTGTATTAAACAAGTGGTTAACTGCAGCTTCAGATATATGTAAAATTGGCTGCGGATAAATACCAATAATTATTATCAAAGCGCAAATGATAGAAAGCGCCAGTGTTTCTGAACCGCTAATATCGGTAAAAGTTATAGTTAAGGCATTGGTTTCGCCATGCATAACTTTTTTATACATGCGCAGCATATAAACAGCGCCAAATATCATGGTTAAACCTGCGGCAGTAACCATCCAGATATTCCATTGAAAAACACTGCTCAGTAATAAGAACTCGCCTACAAAGCCGTTGGTTAAAGGCAATGCTACGGTACCCAGCACTATAATTAAAAATGCAACGGCAAACTTAGGCGCTACTTTAGCTATGCCGCCCAGGTTACTGATCTCCCGGGTATTTAAACGCCTGCTGATGATATCCCAGATAAAGAACATCCCGATAACGTTGATGCCGTGGCTCAACATCTGGATCATGGCGCCCTGCAGCCCTTCTATTGTCCATACAAAGATCCCTGCAGCTATTAAGCCTACGTGCGCTATTGATGAGTAAGCAACCAGGCGCTTACCATCGTTTTGCTTGAATGCAATGATGGATGCATAACCAATTCCAATAACGGCCAGCATAATACACATGCTTTGCCATTCAAAAAATCCTAAAGGCGCATTCGGGATCATCCAGCGGATTACTCCGTAAATGCCCATTTTAAGCATGATGCCAGATAATAACATGGTACCCGCTGTTGGTGCTTCGGTATAGGTATCGGGCTGCCAGGTGTGCAAAGGGAATAATGGCATTTTAATGGCGAAGGCTAAAAAGAACGCCCAGAAAACAAATACCTGGCTGTGCGCATCAAGGCCCAGCTTGTAAAACTCAAACAGGTCATATGTTTTTGATGGTGTTTGCAGGTACAGGTAAATGATCCCCACCAACATAAACAGCGAGCCGGAAAACGTATAAATGAAAAACTTAAGCGTAACCCGGATGCGGTTTTCGCCACCCCATAATGAGCAAATAAAGTAAATAGGGATCAGCGCTGCTTCCCATCCTACATAAAATAAAAATCCGTCTAATGCAGTAAATACAACCAGTAAACCAGCCTGCATAAATAATATCAGCGCATAAAAGGCCCCTGCATTTTTGTATTGATGCTTATAAGTAGTTAAAATAATAAGCGGTACCAACACTGTGGTAAGCAATACCATCATCATGCTGATCCCATCAATACCTGCGTTAAAATAGATACCTAATTTAGGGATCCAGGGCACATCAACTGCAAATTGTATGGAAGCATCGGGTACAAAGCCTGATAACAAGAATAGTGCTATTGCCAGCTCGGCAACAGAAAAAGTTAACGCCGCATGCTTAGCTGCATTGTTTTTAAACAATAAAACAGCAAGGGCTGCAATTACCGGTAAAAAAATTAAAATACTAACCGTCATTTTATGTTGTAAACGCTAATCGTTTTTTATGCTTTAATTAAAATGTACATTAATATAGAGATGATACCCACTACCATCATAAATATGTAAAATCCTACATTACCCGTTTGCAGTAAACGCAAGCCCTTGCTGGCCTCAATTGATCCTTTACCCAACCCGTTAACAAACCCATCAATACCTAAACGGTCAACAACTTTGTAAAAGAATACTGATAGAGCATCCAACGGCTTACGGATAATAGCATCATACAATTCATCTATATAAAACTTATGGTATGATATATCAACCAATGCCGGGCGTTCTTCCGTATCCTTAACCGGTACATGCGCGTTCTTTATGTATTTAATATAAGCATACAATATGGCCAGCAACGCGCCGCCAACTGATATGCACATTAAAGTAATTTCCGTGCTTTTTGACAGCTCAGGCACTACCAGCAACGCGGTTGATTTTTCAAATACCGGCGCTAAAAAATGTTCGAGCCAGTGATGACCGCCCAATGTTTCCGGAACGCCAATGAAACCACCAACTATTGATAGAATTGCCAGTATAACAAGTGGAATGGTCATTGATGCAGGTGACTCATGGATATGGTGCTCCTGCTCATGTGTGCCGCGGAACTTACCAAAGAAGGTAAGGTACATCATGCGGAACATATAGAACGCGGTGAACATGGCGGTAACAACACCTATAACATACATGGGTGTGCTGTGCATAAAAGTGTGCGCCAGGATCTCATCTTTTGAAAAGAAACCTGCAAACGGCGGGATCCCCGAGATAGCCAGCGTACCGATAAACATGGTAATAAAGGTTATTTTAAGCTTGCCGCTTAAGCCCCCCATATTGCGCATATCCTGTTCGCCGCTTACCGCGTGAATTACAGAACCCGCACCCAGGAATAATAAGGCTTTGAAAAATGCATGGGTTAATACGTGGAAAAATGCCCCTGTATAAGCGCCAACACCTAAGCCTAAAAACATATAACCCAGCTGTGATACGGTTGAGTATGCCAGCACCTTCTTAATGTCTGTTTGTGTTAATGCTATTAGCGCTGCTAAAACGGCAGTTGTTAAACCAACCACAGCTATTATATGCATAGTTGCAGGCGCCAGCGTAAACAGTATGTTTGAGCGGGCTATCATATAAATACCGGCTGTTACCATTGTTGCCGCGTGGATTAATGCAGATACAGGCGTTGGACCAGCCATAGCATCAGGCAACCAGGTAAATAACGGCAGCTGTGCAGATTTGCCTATCGCACCAACAAATAGCAGAATGGTAATTAACGTGTATGGCGCCGATGCAAAATCCTTTGTTCCGGCAAGTTTGAAAATATCAGCAAAGTTGGCGCTGCCAAATATTATCATTATGATGAATATGGCTATAATGAAACCCAAATCGCCAATCCGGTTCATGATGAATGCTTTTTTAGCGGCGTCTGCATAATCAGGATTAGTGTACCAAAAGCCGATAAGCAGGTACGAACAAAGCCCCACTCCTTCCCAACCGATAAACATAATAAGGTAGTTTGACCCCATTACCAGCAAAAGCATAAAGAAGATAAACAGGTTTAAATAAGCGAAGAACTTACCGAACCCGGCATCATCCTTCATATAACCCACAGAATATAAGTGGATCAAAAAGCCTACTCCCGTTATAATCAGCAGCATTAACGCACTAAGCTGATCAATCAAAAACGCAAATGAGATCTTTACATTACCCGCAGCGAACCAGTTAAAAAGGTCAACATTAATGGCCTTATGCGTATCATTGATCTGCAAAAAGAGGCCTACACTTATACCAAAAGAAATTAATACCAATGCGCTGCCGATAAAACCGATAACAGCTTTTGATAAGGTATTACGACCAATGCCGTTAATAATAAAACCGGCTAACGGTAAAATAGGAATAAGCCAGATATATTTGTCCATATGCCCCCTAACCCCCTAAAGGGGGAATTTTAAGCCCCCTGACCCCCTAAAAGGGGGAAATTGGGTGTTTGTTAATTATTGCCCCCTAACCCACTAAAGGGGAATGGAGTATTTTATTTTTACTTTTATTTTCTCTAAATCCGAAATCGAAAATCCGATTTCCGAAATCACTCCCCTACCATTTTAACCTGTTCAACACATTGATGTCTACCGAGTTTGTATTTCGATAGATCATTACAATGATTGCCAAACCTACTGCAACCTCTGCAGCTGCCAGCGCCATAATAAAGAATACGAAAACCTGGCCGGTTGCATCTCCTCTGTAAACAGAAAAGGCAGTAAGCAACAGGTTTACCGAGTTAAGCATTAGCTCAACCGACATAAATATTACGATAGCATTACGGCGAATTAATACACCGATAACCCCTATCGAAAAAATGATAGCACATAATAATATGTAATGGTTAAGCGGTACGCCCTGTATAGTTTTTGTTAGTGTATCCATCAGGCTGTTTTAGGGTCTTTAGTTGCCAGTAAAACCGCACCCACCATTGCCGATAACAGCAATATGGACGATACTTCAAATGGCAGTAAATATTCGTTAAACAATATTTTTCCAAGGTTTTTTACTAAACCGAGGTTTGGGTCATTCAATACTACCGGGTGCGATGTACCCCACGCTTTTAATGCGGCAACAATGGTTATTAAAAAGCAGGCGCCCCCTACAAAACCAGCTATTTTAACCAGGTTTGATTTACGTGGCTCCGATTCTTTATTCAGGTTGATGAGCATCAGCGTGTATAAAAACAATACCAGGATTGCCCCCATGTACACTATGAAGTTAACTACTGCCAAAAATTGGGCATTCATTAAAATGTAATGAACTGTGAAAGTAGAAAAGGTAAGTATAAGGTATAAAATACTGTGTACAGGATTTTTTGCAGTAATAACCAGTATTGAAAAAAATACAGACAGAAATGCGATGAAGTAAAATGTACTCATGGTTTATATTTCAAAATACCTTTACCCCTTTAAAAGAGCTGGGCAAAGGTATAAAACTTCTTTATTGATTTAAGGGAGCTTCTACTAATTTGTCTTTACCGTAAATAAAATCTTTCCTTAAATAGTCTGAAGGCACATGCGGGCCATCCAAATAGATAGCTTCTTTAGGGCACGCTTCTTCACAAAGGCCACAAAAAATGCAACGCAGCATATTTATTTCATATACGGCAGCATATTTTTCTTCGCGGTATAAATGTTCCTCACCTTTCTGGCGCTCGGCAGCAATCATGGTAATGGCTTCGGCCGGGCATGATAGTGCGCAAAGTCCGCAGGCTGTACAGCGTTCTTTACCGTTCTCATCGCGTTTAAGCGAGTGCATGCCGCGGAAATTTTCAGAATATTCGCGTTTTTCCTCAGGATAGCTGATGGTTACAGGCTTCCTGAAAAAGTGTTTCATGGTAATTGCAAGGCCTTGCGCAATTGCAGGCAGATAAGCCCGCTCCAAAAAGTTGAGCGGCTTTGATTCTATTAATTTACGTTTATTAGTTAACGATTCCATCTGTATCCTCTTATTTAATAAATGTAATCCAAAGTCCTGTTACTATTATGTTGGCAATGGCCAGTGGGATCAGGATCTTCCAGCCCAGGTCCATTAACTGATCGTAACGGAAACGGGGGATCGTCCAGCGTACCCACATAAAAAAGAATATAAAAAGAAATACCTTGGCAAACATTACCGCAGTGCCAATAAGCGGACCAATTACAGGGCCAGTATGCGCCAGTACCCAATCCATACCCGGGTAGTTATAGCCACCCCAATATAAGGTAGCCATTACTGCCGATGAAATGAACATGTTGATGTATTCAGCAAACAGGTAAAAACCCAGCTTCATTGATGAATATTCGGTATGATAACCACCAACCAGCTCGGTTTCGCACTCGGGGAGGTCAAATGGTGTACGGTTAGTTTCGGCAAATGCGCAAATAATGAACAATAAAAAGCCAACCGGCTGGTAAAGCACATTCCAATGCCAGCCGTGTTGCTGTTCGGCAATTTCTTTAAGGCTTAATGTTCCGGTTACCATCAATAAGGCGATGATAGAAAGGCCCATTGAAATTTCGTAGCTGATGTTTTGTGACGCTGCGCGGATAGCACCTAATAAAGAGTATTTGTTGTTTGATGCCCAGCCGCCTATCATCACGCCATAAACACCTAATGATACAACACCAAATATGTACAGGATGCCTACATTAATATCAGTAACCTGCAGCGGAATAACATACTTGCCCATGATTATCTGTTGTCCCCACGGAATAACCGCCGAACCTATACATGCCGTAAGAATAGCCAGTGAAGGACCCGCTATAAACAGGAACGGACTGGCATTGGTAGGGATAATTTCTTCCTTTAAAAACATCTTGCCACCATCAGCCAGGGGTTGTAAGATCCCCCATGGGCCGGCACGGTTAGGGCCTACCCTGTCCTGGAAAAATGCTGCTATTTTACGTTCAGCATAGGTAGAATACATGGCAATAACCAGGCTGATAGCGAAAATGATCACTATCAATACAAATTTAATTACTATATCTGCTACTCCCATTATAAGCGTGTGTCTCGTTCAAATTGTTCTTTATTGGCTTCCATTAATACCGGGTTGGTTTTAACAACCGGCAATGGTTTAAAATCGTAATGATTGGAGCTGATAACCGACTTGTTTGATACTTTACGCGGTCCTTCAATTATCCAATCAGCAGTTTTCTTTTTATCAAAGCGGCAGGTATTGCAAATAAATTCCTCAACCTCGCCATATTGATCTTTGCGTGCAGTTACGCGTAATACTTCTTCGCCTTTGTACCAAAGCGTAACCTTACCATTACAACCCGGATGGTCGCAATCGCGGTGTGCCTCAACAGGTTTGGTGAACCAAACACGGTTTTTAAAGCGGAAGGTTTTATCAGTTAACGCGCCTACAGGGCATACATCAATTACGTTTCCTGAAAAATCGTTATCAACTGCCGCGGTAATGTAGGTTGAGATCTCTGAATGATCGCCCCTGTTTAAAATGCCATGAATGCGGTGATCTGTGATCTGGTCGGCTGTAAAAACGCAGCGGTAGCAAAGGATGCAACGCGTCATGTGTAACTGGATCTTATCGCCAATATCAATTTTCTCAAAAGTACGGCGGTCAAACTCATAACGGGTTTTTGCTGCGCCATGTTCAAAACCAAGATTTTGCAGATCGCACTCTCCAGCCTGATCGCAAATCGGGCAATCAAGCGGATGGTTCAGCAATAAGATCTCAACTATACCTTTACGTGCCTCAATTACTTCAGGTGAAGTAATATTTTGCACTTCCATCCCATCCATTACTGTTGTACGGCATGATGCTACCAGCTTTGGCATCGGGCGCGGATCTTTTTCCGATCCTTTGCTTACCTTAACCAAACAGGTGCGGCATTTACCACCGCTATCCTTTAGTTTGGAATAATAGCACATAGCAGGCGGAACAATATCGCCTCCTATTTGCCTTGCGGCATTAAGGATGGTTGTTCCTGGTTCTACTTCAACGGGGATTCCGTCTATTGTTACTTTCATTGACATTTATATGTAGTCAAACTTGTCTTTATATTTCACTTTGTCATTGCGAGCGCAGCATGGCAACCTCGTCGGATGCCTGGCTATTCGCCCTGTACAGTTCGCGGTTGCTTCGTTCCTCGCAATGACAAGAGGTAAAGCAATTTCACAACTTTTTTACGCTACTGTTTCTTCCTTCTTTGGTAATGGGTCAGCATAATGTGCCAGTCCAAAATTACGGGTTACCGCTTCGGCGCCATTGGTTACATGCCATTCAAACTCATCCCTGAAATGGCGGATCGCGCTGGCCACCGGCCATGCTGCTGCGTCACCCAGCGGACAAATGGTATTTCCTTCAATTTTTTTAGATACATCAACCAGCAGGTCCATGTCGCTTAACTTGCCATGGCCATGCTCTAAACGGTGTAATACTTTTTCCATCCACCCTGTACCCTCACGGCATGGCGAACATTGCCCGCAGCTTTCGTGGTGATAAAAACGGGTAAAGTTCCAGGTATTGCGCACAATGCACTGGTCTTCGTCATAAGCTATAAATCCGCCCGATCCCATCATGGTACCGCTAACAAAGCCACCATCGGCCAATGATTCATAGCTCATCAGGCGCGGCTCGTTATTGATAGTTTTAAGGAACAGGTTAGCCGGAAGGATCGGCACTGATGAACCGCCTGCAACAACCGCTTTTAAACGTTTGCCATTGGCAATGCCACCACAATATTCATCAGCATATAAAAACTCTTCAACCGGTAAACCCAGGTCAATTTCATACACACCGGGGTTTTTAACATTACCACCTGCCGAAATTAATTTAGTACCTGTACTGCGGCCAATCCCTATTTTAGCATACTCGTCCGCACCATCATTAATGATCGGTACAACGGCAGCGATAGATTCAACATTATTTACCACAGTAGGGCAGCCATATAAACCTGCAATAGCAGGGAATGGTGGTTTAATGCGCGGGTTACCACGTTTGCCTTCCAATGATTCAAGCAGTGCGGTTTCTTCACCGCAGATGTATGCACCACCACCCGGTTGTACGTACAGCTCCAGGTCGTAACCTGTGCCTAATATATTTTTACCTAAAAATCCTTTTGCTTTTGCTTCCGCGATGGCTTTTTCAAGGATCCTGATCTGCGGCATCATTTCACCGCGAACATAGATATATGATGTTTTTGCGCCTAATGCAAAGCTCGCTACTATCATCCCCTCAATTAATAAATGGGGGATATAGGTCATTAAATAACGATCTTTAAAAGTGCCGGGTTCTGATTCATCGGCGTTGCAAACCAGGTAACGGGCAACACCTTCGGGCTTGGCCAAAAAGCTCCACTTCATCCCGGTAGGGAAACCTGCACCGCCACGGCCGCGTAAGCCTGATTTTTTAACTTCTTCCACTATATCGTCTGGCGACATGGTTTTCAAAGCTTTTTCAACAGAAGCATAGCCACCTTTTGATCGGTATACATCAAAAGTATTGATGCCCGGTACATTTATATGTTCTAAAAGTAATTTACGTGCCATTGCTGCTTAATATATCTTTTTGGTCAGCTTGTAATAGTTAATATGTCTAATAATGCAGCTTGCAAAAGCTACCACAACAAGTAAGTTTAAAAATAACGGATTTTTATCAAAACCACCATTTCCGTAAGCAATCATGATTACGGTTGCAGCGAACAATGAATCTGTTATAATTAAAGATGACCTGCTCATTTAATTATTGCCTTTTACTTTTAAATCTGCAATCAATTGATCAACCGAATGGTTGGTTAAATTTTCGTAAAAAGTATATTCCGGACCAATTTGCAATACCGGGCCAAAGCCACAGGCTGCAAGGCATTCAACACCCCGCCAGCTAAACAGGCCATCGGCAGTAACTTCACCTTCCTTAACACCCAGCTTTTGCTCAATATGATCCATTATTTTTTCGGCGCCTACAATACCGCAAGGGCCTGTGCGGCAAACTTCCAATACATATTTGCCTTGCGGGCGCATAAAGTACATGCTGTAAAATGTAGCTACTTCATACACCTCAATATCCTGGATCTTCAGGTAATCAGCCACCTTATCCATTGCGTTTGAGCTTAACCAGCCATACTCGGCCTGCACTAAATGCAAAATAGGCAGCAAAGCCGATTTTTGTTTCCCTGCGGGATAACGGCTTACTATATCATCAAACTGTTTTACCAGTTCCGGTGTAAATGTAACCGGCGCCTGTTGTTCGTCAACTCTAAGCATCTAACTCTCCGGCTATAACGTTTAAACTACTCATGTTAATAATCGCATCAGATAATAACATCCCACGGCTCATTGGCGCGTACATCTGGTAATTGATAAAGCTTGGCCTGCGGAAATGCAAGCGGTACGGCGAACGCCCGCCATCATTTACCAGGTAAAAGCCCAACTCGCCATTTGCACCTTCAACCGAATGATAAACCTCGGTTGTTGGGGTTGGCACCTCGCCCATCACAATTTTAAAGTGATAGATCAAAGCTTCCATGTTATTATAAACTTCCTCTTTCGGAGGCAGGTAAAATTCAGGTACATCAGCATGGAAAATATCTGTTGGTTCTTTTTCCAGCTTGGTCAGCGCCTGTTCAATTATACGCAGGCTCTGCCACATTTCTTCGTTACGCACCAAAAAACGATTGTAAACATCGCCATTGGTACCAACAGGTACTTCAAATTCAAAATCTTCGTATGATGAGTATGGGTTCATCGCCCTTACATCATAATCAACACCGGCAGCACGTAATAACGGGCCACTCCAGCTATAGTTTAATGCGTCTTCGGCAGTAACAGCAGCTACATCTTTAGTACGGTCAACAAAAATTCTGTTCCTGTTAAATAACGATTCAAATTCCTTTAATGTAACCGGGAAATCTTTTAAAAACTTACGCAGCTTACTAAAGGCTATCGCGTTAAAATTACGCTCAAAACCACCGATGCGGCCAATATTTGTTGTTAAACGCGAACCGCAAACCTCTTCGTAGATCTCATAAATAAACTCGCGGTGTTCCATCATGTAAAGGAAACCAGTAAAAGCGCCGGTATCAACCCCCAATACACCATTACAGATGATGTGGTCGCTTATGCGGGCCAGCTCCATTACAATTACACGCAGGTAATCAACACGCTTAGGGGTTTCAATCCCTAAAAGCTTTTCAACTGTCATATGCCAGCCCATGTTGTTTATGGGCGATGAGCAGTAGTTCATCCTGTCGGTAAGCGGTGTGATCTGGTAAAAAGGCCTGTGCTCGGCAATTTTTTCAAAGGCACGATGGATATAACCAATTGTTGATACGCCGCTTACTATTCTTTCGCCATCAAGCTGTAGCACATTCTGGAACACACCGTGTGTTGCAGGATGCGTAGGGCCCAAATTCAGGGTCGAAAGTTCGTTTTGCGGATCGTTATCTGTATATACCGGATGGTTCTGCATTGTTATCTTCCAAAAAAGTAATCTTTCTTATCAACACGGTTAGGGTCTTCCAGCGGGAATTCTCTTCGCATCGGGAAAGCTGTCATATCGTCAACATTTAGTATCCTTCGCAAATCAGGATGTCCGTCAAATATCACCCCGAAAAAATCGTAGGTCTCACGTTCCATCCAGTTGGCGCCGTTCCATAAATTTGTAGCAGTAGGGATCTGCACATCACCATCAACCAAAAATACTTTAAGGCGGATGCGTACATTATTAACCAAACTGTGCAAATGATATATAACCCCAATTTGTTTCTCCAGTTCAGGATAATGTACAGCGGTTATATCTGTTAAATAAATAAATTGAAGAGCTGGATCATTTTTTAAAAAAGTTAAAATATCAATGATCTGTTCGCGGCTTGTTTCAAGGGTTAACAGCCCGAAAGGCTCCCCCACAACAGTAAACTGATCCTGAAACTTGTCGCTGATCTTTGTTAAAAGCTCTTCGTTTGTTATCTTACCCATTATTGTATTCCGTATGAGGCTAATAATTTTTGGTATTGCGGTTCGTTTCTGCGGCGCAATGTCTCGCTTTTTACCAGTTCCTGGATTGCCATAAAGCCATCAATAATGCCTTCGGGGCGGGGTGGGCAACCTGGAACATATACGTCAACCGGGATCACCTCGTCAATACCCTGCAAAACAGAATAGGTATCAAAAATACCGCCGCTTGATGCGCAGGCGCCAACTGCCATTACCCAGCGTGGCTCGGCCATCTGCAGGTAAACCTGGCGTAAAACCGGACCCATTTTTTTCGAGATCGTGCCCATTACCATTAACAGGTCGGCCTGGCGTGGCGAAAAACTTAAACGCTCGGCTCCAAATCTCGAAAGATCGTAATGAGAAGCCATGGTTGCCATAAACTCTATACCGCAGCATGAAGTGGCAAATGGCAAAGGCCATAATGAATTTGCGCGTGCTAAACCTATGGCTTTATCAAGCGAGGTAGCAAAAAAACCTGCTCCTTCTACGCCTGCGGGGGCATCAACTAATTGAATATCACTCATGATCTATTTGATACAAAACCCATCCTTATTGAGTCGAAAAGTCTTTAGCAGATGGCCGGCAGTTTCAAAATAAGGATGAAACATTAAAGTCCGGCCTAAGAATTAAAGACATTTACAGTTAAACTATAAACATTACAAATTTACAACAATTTATAATGTAAGAGATACACTATGCAACAAGGTGAATATATTTAGAATTATTCCAAATAACTATTTTGTCATTGATCGTTGTCGCCGCTCTATAACAATGCAGTGTTATTTTTTCCTATCTCCAGCCAACGCTATTTTCAAGCGCGCAGCTTCTTCCGGGCTTTCGGACTTTACTGACTTTCCAGACTTCAATTAATCCCAGTCCAGCGCGCCTTTTTTAATAACGTAGAAAAAGCCCAGAAGAAGGGTGCCCATAAAAATGAACATCTCTATCATACCGCTTTTACCCAGCTCCCTGAAATTTACTGCCCAGGGGTACATAAATATCACCTCCACATCAAACAGTACAAAAAGAATGGCAACCAAAAAATATTTAATGGAGATT
>JAQBOS010000530.1 GCA_028287925.1 Mucilaginibacter sp.
ACTAATCTCTAATCTCCAGCCTCTAATCTCTATATTTACCCCTATGGATCAGCTCCCCACATATACGAAATCACAACTTGCCTTGCGCAACGGTCAGGATAAGCCCGAAGTGTGGATTGCATATAAAGGTGTAATTTATGATGTATCCCATAGCAGACTGTGGCGTAACGGTAAACACTACGAACACTGGGCCGGCCAGGACCTCACCGCTGAACTTGGCGATGCCCCTCACGATGAATGGGTGTTTCAGAATTTGGATGTGGTGGGAAGGCTGGGGTAAAGTCGGAAGTCTGAATGCCGATTGCGGAAGTATTTGCAAAATCGGATTGCGGAATGCCTGTTGCAAAAGTGTTTTTCCATTCCGCATTCGACATTCCGCACTCCGCATTCAATCAAATTTCAAATTTTGACAGGCTTACAAACTCCTGTACTCTTGCAGCAATTTCTTCCTGTGTAAGGTTAAGGATCTTTTCGGTCCCGAATTTTTCAACACAGAATGATGCCAGCGCCGAGCCGAAGATGATGGCGTTCTTCATATTGTTAAAATTAACGGTGCCAACTTTTGCCATATAGCCAATAAATCCGCCCGCAAAGGTGTCGCCTGCGCCTGTTGGGTCAAACACTTCAGCCAATGGCAGGGCAGGGGCTGCAAAGATCTTTCCTTCGCCAAACAGTAATGCGCCATGTTCGCCTTTTTTAATGATCAGGTATTTAGGGCCCATCGTTAAAATTTTGTTGGCCGCCTTCACCAGTGAATACTCTCCTGATAGCTGGCGCGCCTCCGCATCGTTAATCGTTAATACATCAATCATTTTAATGGTAGCCAGCAGATCATCCAGCATAATATCCATCCAAAAATTCATGGTGTCCAATACAATCAGCTTAGGGCGGTTCTTTAGCCTGTTGATAACCGTTTGCTGCACCTGTGGCGTTAAGTTGCCCAGCATAAGGTATTCACAGTCCTGGTACGATTCAGGGATGATAGGGTCAAAATCAGCCAGTACATTCAGCTCGGTTATTAGCGTATCGCGGGTGTTCATATCATTATGATACTTACCGCTCCAGAAGAATGATTTTTCGCCGGCCTTTATTTGCAGGCCTTCGGTATCAATAGTGTGCTTGTTAAGATCCTTAATAAAGGCTTGCGGGAAATCATCGCCAACTACAGCAACAATTTTTACCTTATTATAAAAGTAAGAAGCCGCCAAACTTCCAAAAGTGGCAGCGCCCCCAACAATTTTATCTGTTTTGCCAAAAGGCGTTTCAATCGCATCAAATGCAACGGTACCAATAACCAGTAAACTCATGAATATTAATTAAAAATTTTGCAAATATTGTGAATTTAAGCCACAATTGCTGCTAATTTAATAAGAGATTAAAATATTTAATAGGCTTAAAGTCAGCCACTAAATAAGTAAAGTGCATAAATTTTAATTTTTTTTTAAAGAGTTGTTGCGTAATTACACCGGAAATGATACTTTTGCACACTCCAAACCGGAAAATGATTCCTGAGTAGCTCAGCTGGTTAGAGCATCTGACTGTTAATCAGAGGGTCGCTGGTTCGAGCCCAGCCTCAGGAGCCTGAAAATCAACAAGTTAGCCCCGCTTCGGCAAGCGGGGCTTTTTTATTCTCACACATTTCTCACACAATTTTGAAAAAAATGCACAAGCATTAGTTTGCTGTTGCAAACCTTTTCGTACTTGGTTAAGGCCATTTGATAGTCTGAATGCCCCCATTGTTTGTTAAATCGGTCAAAGTCCCGGCAATAAGATGGACTTACGGCAAAGAAAGAAAAATAAAATATCAATTTTCAGATCAGATAATGACTATTGATAAAACACTTGGCAAACAATAGGGAAACAGCAGACATTGGGGATATTATGTAACTTTGCCTAACTACATACTACCAATTATGCAGCATTTAAAAGAATTTCTTATCCGATTGCAAACGTTTAATTTACGAATAACCCAGCAAGAGGTTGTTGTTGACGCGAGTGATTTTAATAATATAAAAAGGCGACAAGGTGACGCCTATGACATTGCGGAGGAAACCCCTTATTATGATTCGTTCTCTTTAAAAAGCGAATTGCGAGTATTAAAAGACATGGCGCTCATCGACCTGCTAACTTTAGAGCATGGCTTAATGGACCTGCAACTGAAACAATTGCAAAAGGTTTTGGAACGCATCAAACAATTTTGGAAGAACTGGCACAGCCGTCATAGCGAATGGCTGCAAGACTATAAAAACGACTACATTTTCTCGATTGAACTTGATAAACTGTTTATTGTCTACAATCTCAAAAGCAGCAGCAAAGATATTGGCATAACGGGAACGTTTGTCGAAGACCTGGCCGATTCTGTAAAGCTTCGTGAAAGTTTTTTAAGGGAACTTATCCAGGACATTGAAATGCGGTTGAATCCCCCGCAACCTAAAATGACATTTGGCGAGTTTAAAGAGTTCAGGGGCTTACCGGTAGAAAAAAATGTAAGTGATGGGCCATTGGATGAAATTCAGATAAACGCCGAACTGCCTCAGTCCACCACTCGTTATCCTACATTTGCATCCGGCATAGCACTGCAATTTCATGAAGTCCTAAAAAAATACTTTGTTCCCGAGGAACATGCCAAGTTAAAACAATTATTACTTACCAACCAAATACCCGAAACGCCACTAATATTCCGTAGCAATGGCAATCAATTGGCTGATGCCTTTAAACAACTGTATGATGCCAATTTAATAGTGGGTTGCCAACAAGTTGATCTCGAAAAATGGCTGGCTCCGAAATTCCTATACTTATCCCCCAAGGGCAAAACCAGCATCTTTACAGAAGGTTATTTGAATGACCTGATCTCTACCAATCTGCGCCCTTGCAAATCTCCCATAATAAAAATCGACCAGAAAGAAGGTAAATTTCTCATCCTGCCCACCTCGCGCAACAAAAAATAGCAAAAAAATGAGGGGTTTGTAGTGGGGTTACTGTTTACCCCCTTGTAACCCTGCAAAGCAAAACCCTAAAATTGCAGCATTAAACAAAATTAATGCGCAATGAAAGACACACTCACCTTTGACCAGTTACCCGATGCGGTAAGTAAGATACAGGATAAGCTGGATAACATAGAACAGCTTTTACTCCGGCAGCAGGAACAGCCGCCGGGGCAGGAAGAACTCATGCCTATCACCCAGGCCGCCCAATTTTTAGACCTTGCTGTACCAACCCTCTACAGCAAGGTATGCCGTAAGGAAATCCCGGTGAACAAACGCGGCAAACGCCTCTACTTCTACCGCTCCGAACTGACCGAATGGATCAAGTCCGGCAGGAAAAGAACAGCAGACGAAATCAGGGCGGAAGCGGTGCGGCAACTGGCTGTAACCGGAAAGAAATCTAAAGTCTTTTAATCAAATAACACCAATTACCATGACGTTAAATTGTAACCAGGCCAGGCAAATCCCGATAGTGGAATACCTGGCGCAATGCGGGATCAATCCCGAATATATCAGGGGGAATAACCATTGGTATCTATCTCCACTCCGCGAAGAAAAGCACGCATCTTTTAAAGTCGATGCCCGGCTTAATGCATGGTACGACCACGGCAGCGGAGAGGGCGGCAATCTCATCGACCTGGGCATCCGGCTGCACCATTGTTCGGTGGAGGAATTACTGGCCCGCCTGTCCGCAGGCAGCTACGCCCTTTCTTTTCATCAGCCTTCTGCGGTTCCGGGGGAACTTGTTACCACGGAACTTGTTCGCATCGCACATGATACGGATGAACCACGAATCGCCGTGCTGGAAGTTGCACCATTGCATGGCCCCAGCCTGATCGCATACATTACCGGCAGAGGTATCGACCTGACGAGCGCACGCTGGTATTGCCGGGAGGTCAAGTTCAGCATCAAAGACAAGACCTACACTGCAGTTGGTTTTGAGAACCGTTCCGGGGGCTATGAGCTGCGTAATCCCTGGTTCAAAGGGTCATCATCACCCAAAGACATTACGGTGATCAGTAGCCATGACAACGCGCAGGCGGTATGCCTGGTAGAGGGTTTTATGGATTTCTTATCATTACAACGGCTGCGGAAATTCCCCGACATCCCTATCGACATCATTGTGCTGAACTCGGTTGCCCTCATCGGCAGGAGCATCGAATTGCTCGGCAATTATCGGGATGTATATCAATACCTGAACCATGACGGCGCGGGGCAAGCCGCAGCCGAAAAACTGAAACTGGCAGGTATCCAAACAATTGATGCCAGCAGTTTTTACCAAGGTCATAACGATGTCAACGCCTACTTGCTGGCGTTGCAACAGCACACAATACGACAAGAAATAGCATCCCAACCACATGAAAAGCATGGTCACGGTTTACGGCGCTGAAGCGCCCATATATATGTATATATCAATAGCTGTATATCTCCCCTTTTTAGGTGAGCCAGCTATGTTTTGGCTATGCCAAAACGCTGGCCCCATTCATGCTATCGCATTCATGGGGGGATTTTTTAAAGATTTTTTTAATGCTATTAGGAGGTTCAATTAAGATGGTAAGTAACGTCAAAGACGATAAAAATAAAAGCCGGGTAAATAGAGGAGGCCGGCCAACAAAGCAACATAAAAGGCGGCAGCTATTGGCTGCGATGTGTACCCCACTGGAAAAAGAATTGATCGAGATCAACGCCCAAAGAGTGGGCTTAACCGTGTCGGAGTTCCTGCGCGACCTGGGCCTGAAAAACAAGATCCAGGTCAGGATCAAGAACCTGCCCAAGCCGGTGCTGGAACTGAAAGGCACCTTGAACCATACGGCTGCCAACATCAACCAGCTGGCAAGGAAACGTAACAGCGGGGATGAATTGAACGCCCTGGAGCGGGCGTTGCTCAATCAGTGTGTCCGAGAGATACAAGGTTTAGTTAACACGATAAACAGCTATTTACAATGATCGGAAAAATTGTTACCGGCAGAAGTTTCCGGGGGTGTTTGAACTACCTGCACGAAGGCAGGCTCCAGGAGAACGAAGAGCAGCAACGGCAGGAAATGGAAAAAAAGCAGGCGCAGGTCATTGCCTATAACCAATGTTTCGGCAACAAAAAAGAGTTGATCCGGCAGTTTATTGAGGTCAGTAAACTGAACCCAAAACTCAGTAAGCCGGTTTTTCATTTGACGATCAGTTTGGCTCATGCTGATGCAGGCAAGCTTAATAACCAGCAGAAAGCGGACATCGCCGCCTCTCTGGCCAAAGAGTTTGAGTTTGACCGTAATCAGTACGTGGTTGTTACCCATGCAGATACCGAGCATGAACACCTGCACATTGTCGCCAACCGGATCGGTTACGACGGTAAGACAGCGGGCGACAGCAACAGCTACCAGCGGGTGGCTGAAACCTGCCGCAAAATGGAACTGGCCTATAAGCTGGAAAAAGTTTTGAGCCCGAACAAGTTTTTAAAGCCGGAGCAACGGGTAGCGCAAAGCCAGCGGATTGACCAGCGAAAAGAAGTTTTGAAACAACATCTTTCCAAAGCCATCAAGCAATGCAAAGATGTGCAGCAGGTCAAACAGTATATGGAAGACCGGGGCTATAAGGTCGAACAAGGCAGGGGTATCGCTTTCACTGATCAACAGCATGTTTACTTTAAGGGCAGCCAGTTGGGCTATAGCCTGCAAACCATTGAAAATAAGTTGAAGCAGGAGCAACAATTAAAACAAGAATTAAAACAACAACAGCAGCAACAACAAAAACTGGCCCTGCAGCGGCAGCGGGAAGAAATACAAGAGCAAAAACGGGGACAGCACCAGGGTATGCGTATCCATTAAATTAATAATAATGAACTAATAAAATAATAATTATGAAGAATCAACAAACCGAATTAGACGAAAGAGCGCTGAAGGAGATCATTTCAGATATGGTCGTAGAAGCTGACAAAGCCAATAAATTCATGGCGGAGCAGAAACGGGCGATGGAGCAAAAAGACCGGATCATAGCGGAAAAGCACGCTGAAAACATAAGACTCATCGCCAATTTTGAGCTGAAGTATAAAACCATCCAGGTCGTAGCTCCCAAGCCGGATACCGGTCCAATGCTTTTGACCGTAGCCCAGGGCATGAATACCATCAAAGAAGTCGTGGCAAACCAGATCAATGCTTTGCTGGAAAAGAAAAAAATCTTCGTATTGCCGGAGGATGGCGGCAGGCATTTTGTCAAAGTGCTCAGGAAACGGTTCGCTATCCTGGCGAGTGTTGTTGTTATCCTTTGTTTCATCGGCTGGGCGGGCCTGCGCTACTGGTACTTGAACAGCAAAAACAGCGGTTTCCGCCAGGTCTGGTATTGGAATTATATGCACAGGGACAGCACCGGACGGAAGCGGATGGATGCTGCATTGGACAGTTTTAAAATGCCTGATGTGCGCAAAGAAAGGTTAGACAGCCTTGACCAATTTGAAGCGCGCCATGAAAATAAAATCAAAGCGCTGAACAGGGAAGCTGACAGCTTGAAAACAACAAATTAATTAACTCAAATAATTATTGAAATGAAACCAGAAAAGTTAGAATTAGACGAACAAAGCTTAAAGGATATTATGTCCGAGATGACCATCGTGGTCGATAAGGGCCACCAGTTCATGGAGGCTCAAAAGCAGGAAATGGAGAAAAAAGACCGGATCATCGCCGAAAAAAACAAGCAGATCGAACAGCAGATGGCCGCTTTTAACGAAAGCGTGAAAAATATCCGGGTCACTGCGCCACCACCTGACCTGTCTGTTGTCACCAATGCCATGAAAAGTGGCTTGGCCGAGATCAATCAAACCATTGACAAGGGGCCAAAGCCAATTCACCGATCATTGAAAATTAACCTTTTCCCGGAAACCAATGCCAGGGAGTATTACCGGATGGTATACGGTAAGTTTTTTCGGTGGGGGCTGATATTTACAGTGGTCATTTATTTAGGATCATTTGTCAATAAATCGATTGATGCCTACCAGGCGCACCAATATAATGAAGACGGTAATAACTGTATCAAGGCATGGAACAATATATATAACCATTCCGGCCCTTTGGTGCAAAAAAGGATGTCAAAAACATTGGAAGATGCCAGCAAATAATAAAAATTTTAACAGTCTTATGACGACTATGTATAGCAAAACAATAATTAATTACTTAATATTTATTAAATTTGAATAGTGATGGAAAAGAGCATGGAAACCCAAATTATAACAGATTCAAGCGGCAAGCCGCTAAGAGTGATCATGGATTACCAGGAGTATGCTGAATTACTCGGAGAACTGAAACGGCCATTGCCCAAAGTTGCTAAAGTTGAAGAACGCAACCCGCTGGACTGGTATTCCTTGACAGAAAGTGCTAAATCCATTATCAATGGACTGGTAGCCCTGGCTTCACGCGAACGCCGGAAAGAGCTGAACAAGGAAACCCCCGATCAGGAACGTATTGCAGAATTGACCCGCATAGGTGACGAGGCACGGGAGATCAGTAAAAAATCTGCCAACTTCCAGAGCATGGAACGCATGGAAGAGATCATCGCCAAATATAGCCCGATATTGCTGGCGGAGAAAAAAAAAATTCCTTAAACAAAACCCCGTTTGGCTCGAAATCCTTAGCGTATAAATACCGGCTCTCCGACCAGGAGGTGAAAGATATTCTACGGGATATCATCGCGGAAACTTCGGAAGGTCGTAGGCCTGTACAACAACCCGTAGGGATTATTTTGGGTGCGCAGCCTGGTGCCGGCAAGACCTTATTGGAAAATATTGCTATGGAAGAATTAGGCGATAATGTCGTGGTCTGTAGCCTTGACAATTTAAGAGACTTTCATCCGGATGTGGAAGAGATCAAAAGGAAGCATGAAGCCTATTACCCGGAGCTTACCGGAGATTATGCCTGGGACTGGCGGATTGGGTTAATGGCGTATTGCGTGGAGAACCGGCTAAACTTTATCATGGAAACGACCTTTTCGGACGGACAATTCATTAATAACATTATCAGCGGATTAAGGGAAAAGGACTACCGGGCCGAGATCAAGCTGCTGGCGGTCCATCCCCGGTTGAGCCTGCTGGGCACGGAGGAACGTTTCGAGGGGCAGAAACTCCGTGAGGAAGGCGGAAGGACGATCGGTAAAGAAGTTCATGATGACAAATACAGCAACTTAATACCTGCACTGATAACGGTACAATCCGCATCCTTATATAATAAACTGCAGGTCTATGGCCGGAACGTTGCCTCCGGCGAATATGCCGATATTGAGGGGCTACACCTGATCGCCACCAATCCCCCCAATGCAGTACAGGTATTACAGCAGGTCTTTGACCAGCCATGGCCGGACAAAATGGTGCAATTTTTTGAGCAGAAAATGCAAACGGTTATCCAGTTTAAAGAAGCCAGGAACGCACCTGCGGAGGAAATTACTCAATTCAGGGAAGAAATGCAGGCGGAATATAAGTCCCCCAGTTATTTAAAACAATTGCATGAACAGCAACAACGCGAAGAAAAAGTGGCGCAGGAACTAAAGGCGGCACAGCAATTGAAAGCGGTACAGGAAAAGCAGGAATTAGAACGGCAACGAAAGGCAGAAGAACAACGCCAACAACTTATCCAGCGCAAAGGCCCCGATAAAGGCCATGACATGGGCGGGCCACGCCGGTAAATTACCCGGTTTAATTACCGCCGGAGGTAATAGCAAAGATGTAGTTTCGCATGCGCGAAACCACCTTTGCTGCCCTTATGGTCAGGGTTTCGCGGCGGACCTTGCGAAACCTGGAAGTTCAAAATCGGATGGCTTTAAATTGCCAATAACCGTTTTTTTCGTAAATTAGCGTATGGTTAATAACCTTCAAAAAAGTGTGATTGCAGTTCATTGGAAGCGGTTTACCGGTATTGTCGATACGGATTATTTTGCCAGCCTGGAAATTTTCTGCGGCAATTTCCCTGGTTTTGATTACGCTATCCTTGACCAGTGCCTTAATATAACAAAGGGAGCTTTTGAGGATGAGAGCGTCCTGGTTGAAATTCAGCCTGCAATCAAAGGAGTAGCGGTTATCGATAAAGTAGACCTGCCAAACCTGCCCTCTTGGCTATTTTGGGAAGTGAATTATAGTAAACTGGACTGGCAATGGAGTTATCGTTATGTTATTGAGCGCGTGATTGATACAGGCGCGCCGGAACATTGGGCGGAAATGGTACGGTTCTATAGCCGCGAAAAAGTGGTACAAGCCTTAACCCAGGAAATCACCTACCTGACCAACCTGGCGGTTGAGGCAGTCTGCCAGTATTTCCAGTTGAGCGAAGAATCCCTTAAATGTTATGCTAAGAAACAATTAAACCGCAAATTAAACCTGGATCATTGGATTTGAAATGGACATACTTACGAAATCTATTTTTGACCTGTCTGCAGAGGAACTTTGGGAAAGACTTAAACCTATGGCGGAAGCAGTAAAGAAGCGTGCCTGAGATCGCCATTCTTACATCAGCTACTATGACGAGGCTGTTTGCCCTGGGACTGATTTTGTTATCCGGGAATACCGGGACAGGAAAGAGTTGGTACAGTTGAGTGACAGCGGCGCAGAAAAACTAATTAGGGCATTGTAAAATTAAACGGAATAAAATACCTCTCTATATCGCTTGTCATACCAGCATAATGCTCATTTCCCTTTTTAGAAAAAAGAAGTTTCAACTTTTGTTGGTAAATTTACATTCCAAATCATCACGCTATGGACAACGACCAAAAAACAGCCAGCCCCGGTAAAGGCACCATTAACATTAGTGAGGCGAACGATGTTGCCTACTGGGTAGAAAAACTGGACATCACCAAAGTACGGCTGAAAGCAGCGGTAAATGCAGTTGGGCCTGCTGTGAAAGATGTCGAAGCGTATTTAAACAAGAAGTAGCATCTTTATATCATAAACCAATTTCCTAATATTGTACCATGCGAAGAAAAGATGATGTGCTTTGGAAAGGGATACTTGAAGACGTATTCGACGACTTTTTACGTTTCCTAAACCCGGATGCTGAATTACTGTTAGACCTTGACAAAAGGTTTGAATTTTTAGATAAGGAATTACAGCAGGTGTTTCCGCCGGAAAATGACGAGTTTTCGCCAAAGGTCGTTGACAAACTGGTGAAAGTATTTACCAAAAGCGGAGATGAAAAATGGATATTGGTGCATGTCGAAATACAGGGACAGTACCACCAGGATTTTGCAAGCCGGATGTTTCGGTATTACTATCGTTTACTCGATAAATATAACAAGCCCATTACTGCCTATGCCATCTTTACAGAGGCCAATTCTAAGACCAGGCCCGATAGTTTTGAACTCGATTTTATGGGCACCAGCCTGAAATATACGTTTAATACGTATAAGATTGCCAGTCAAAGTGATGAAGAACTATTAGCAGATGAAAATCCCTTTGCGCTGGTGGTACTGACCGCAAAAACAGCCCTTTCAGGTAGCGGCATTAAAAGCAGCCTGGAACGGGATGGGCTATTGCTTGATTTAAAACTGGTACTGGCAAAACAATTGCTGATGAGGCAGATACCTAAAGAAAAGATACGGGTACTGATGAATTTTTTAAGGTATTATACACGTTTTGAAAATTCGGAAATAAATAGTAAATTTGAACAAGCAGTAGAAGTTTTAACAGAAAGGAGCAACACCATGGGTATAGAAGAATTATTATTGGACAGAGCAACCAAACAAGGTGAACAGCAAGGAAGCCATGATAAGGCAGTTGCGATTGCTAAGGAAATGAAAAAGGATGGCATTGCTATTGAGCAGATCGCGAAATTTACTAAGCTTTCTGTTGAGGAAATAAAAAAATTGTAATCATTATAGTTTTATAAGATTGATTGAGCCACTGCAATGCAGTGGCTTTTTTTGCTGGTGAAAAAACACCCCATTACACCATTGTCGCGAATTTAGCCCACGCCGGGTAAACAGTAAAGGGTATATAAATGGGCGGGAGTTGTTCGCTTTCAGCGGCCCCGCCCACCCTTGACAGTTTACCCGGCTACGCGCTGTTGGTTGCTTACATGGTTAAATGAGGTGGTGTGCGTATGGGCTTATCAGGCAGGAATGTCCGCTTCAACGACCACCCTGCGGGGTGGTCAAACCGAAAATATTTGGTATAAGAGGTTAAAATTCCTTTTAAATGGCGATTCCAATTGAAGATAATTGGTCATTAATTATACCTATTTCTGCTATTTGCAGGGGGAATTAAGGAAATATTTGTAGAAACTCTGTCCGAAATATGTCCGAAAACCGAAAAACCTGCTGATAATCAGCAGGTTTTGTCGTCTTGACAGGACAATTTTCGAACCACTTTTTACAGGATTTAAAGAAATTATCAAGTTGATTTTTCGATACCACAAGTTCCGCGGAACATGAGAACCTGTTAGAACATCTTGAAGGCATTTTGCTGATTATTAAGGAAATACAAGGCAGTGAAAAACAAATCCCTCAAGTTGTTTATATGGTAAGTGACTTGCAATAGTATAATCTTTATCCCTACCTCTGTAAAACAGCAGCACCAAGCTATTAATTAACAAATACTTACATCTTCAACAAGTTTTTAAAATTCTATTATTCTTAAATTAAACTAATTATATTACTTAATGTTGTGTAACAAAAAGATTGCCGAAACTATATAAAATGTTATAATACTGATATATCAGCTGAAGAATTTTCAGGCATGAGGGCTTATTGTAAAGGCAGTAGATCAATATTTTTTTATTTTACATAAATTCTTACCTATGCTAATAAATTGTATGATTGTTGACGATGAGGATTTAGCTACATCACATCTTCGCTCTTATATTTCTAAGGTTAGCTTTCTAAATCTTTTATCATGTCATAAAAACGCTGCCGATGCCTTAAATAGCATAGAGAATGAAGACCTGCAACTTGTATTTCTGGATATTAATATGCCTGACGTTAACGGTATTGAATTAGCACATATTATTAGAAATACTAAAGGTGCAAATATCAATATCATTTTTACAACCGGTTTTGAGCATTTTGCATTAGATAGTTATAAGGTTGATGCACTCGATTATTTAGTCAAACCTATTCATTACGAAGATTTTATCAGGGCGGCCTATAAAGCAAAGACATACATTGAGAAAAACAGTAAGCAAACTGCAACCACTATTAAATACAATGAGACCGATTTTATTTTTTTAAGAGTTGAATATGAACTCATTAAAGTTTATCTAAAGGATATTCTTTACTTTGAGGGGGCTAAGGACTACGTTAAGGCTTATACCGCAAATCCCAAAAATTGCATTAAATCTCTGACAACAATGAAAAGCCTGGAGGAGAAGCTGCCCATAAACTCCTTCATGCGCATACATCGTTCATTCATTGTATCGCTTGATAAAATAACTGTCATTTCTAAAAGTACGGTTCTAATAGGTAAAATTTTTATACCCATCACAGGGCAGTATAAAGAACCATTTAAAAAATTTATTGATCAGTGGTTTTAGTAATGCTTACTTTAAAAGGAACAAGAAGTTTATTAAATACTTAAATTGCTTTATAGGTTTGCTCAATTTTCACCCCATGAATAAACTTCTAATTGTAGCATTTTTGCTAACAGGTCCTTGTCATTATGCATTAGCCCAACTCAAAGAGATCAGGAATATCCAGCATAGATTGCCTTCTATCAAAGAGGAGAAAGCCAGGATTGATGCGCTGAATCAGTTGGCTTTTTTTATGCAATTAAAGTCGCCAGACAGCAGTTATCATTTAGCTAATGAAGCCCGGGAGTTGGCCGCCAGGCTAGAATATAAAAAGGGGCTTGCGGATGCCTATAAAACCTTTGGGGGGCTGTTATTGGATCAAAATAGCTACCTCTGCGCGAGGTATCTCCATGATGCGCTCGATCTTTACCGGGAACTTGGTTTTAAGCAGGGTGAATCGATGACCTTAATGAATATTTCGAACCTGTTATATGTCGACCAGGATAGTACCCACGCAAAAGCCTACCTGGTGCAAGCTTACCAGATAGGGCAAACCTTAGAAAAAGATTCCGTATTATCCATTATCCTGATGAATATGCTTTACCGCGATACCTGTTTCCAATGCGCTCACATGGATATTATGTTTAAAAAAGGGCGGGATATTGCTCAAAAATATCATGATGAAAGAATGATATTATCCTACAAACAATTACAGGGTTATATTTTATGGAACCGGGGCGATTATGCAAAAGGTGTAAAAATACTGGAGGACGGACTCCCCTTATGCGACAGCGCCGGGGATGAGTTTGAAAAAATGAATATTTACCAGCGTTTATGTGA